>DASYJB010000089.1:0-6379 GCA_035996965.1 Casimicrobiaceae bacterium
ACGGTGCGATCGACGATGGTAGCAGACGGCGCGCACCGGTGCACACAGGCGTATGATTGCTGCTCGCGCGAATCGTGCCGCTATCCGGAAAAAAGGCCATGCCAGCGTTGCGGTTTCCCGTCGCCGTCGTCGTCGAAAGAATCCCGCTTGCCAACCGCTGGACGAGCGAAAAATGGCAGATCGGCGCCGTCGAGCGCGACGATAGTCCGCTGGAGGTCGCGGTCAAGCTGTCGGATGATGCGACCGGCACGCGCTGGCGCTTCACCGGATTCGGCATCGAGTTGCATGCCTCCGAAAGCGAAGGCTATTTTCTGAACATCACCGCGCCGGAACCCAAGATCTTCGTCATGTGGCGCATGCTCGATCCCGAGCGCATCGCCGCCGACGGATTGTCGGCCAGGCCCGAGCTCGTCACCGTCAGCTACAACGAGGCGGCGCGCCTGATGGACGGCGGCGAGATGGTCGATGCATTGCCGCTGTTTCCCGAACTGCTGGCGTGGATGCAGCCATTCGTCGCGGCGAACTACAAGCCCGAGCCCAAGCGCAAGGTACGACGCAACGAGCTCTACGAGCGCGACGACCAGCATCGCGACGCAAGCGAGCGCAAGGTCCCCGAAGCGCCGAGCAAGGCCTAAAGCGATGAACGACAAGCCGGACAACCTCGCGCAGCAGCCGGAGCGACTGTCGCTTTCGCGCTGGTCGCGGCGCAAGCTCGAGGCGGCGCGGGCAGAGACGACAGCGCGCGACGCTACGCCCGAGCCGGTCGCCGCGGCAGCGCCGCCGGAGCCGGCACAACAGGCCGGGGCTGTGGCGCAGAGCACCGACGCGCCGCTGCCGCCGATCGAGTCGCTGACCATCGATTCGGAATTCGCGGCGTTTTTCAAGCCCGACGTCGCCGAAGCGACCAAGCGCGCAGCGCTGAAGCAGCTGTTTCGCGATCCGCGCTTCAACATCATGGACGGGCTGGACGTCTATATCGACGATTACACGCAGCCCGATCCGATCTCGCCGGAAATGATGAAGCAGCTGCTGCATGCCCGGCACATCTTCAATCCGCCGGCGACCGAGGTGAACGCCGAAGGCCACGTGGTCGACGTCGCCGCGTCCCCGGCCCCGGCGGAGCAGACCGTCGCGGCGGCAGCCGCGGCCGCCACGCCGGTCGCGCCCGCATTGCCCGCCGAAGCCACGGCAAGCGAATCGGACGCCGACGCCGGCAAGCCTCGCAGCGGCGACGCGCCTGCATGAGCGCGGCCGACAAGACCCTGCACGTCTGCAGCTGCAACGGCACGATGCCGCTCGACGCCACGGCGCTCGCGCGCGCTCTCGATCTCGCCGGGCCGCTGCCCCTGCACACCGAGCTTTGCCAAAAGGAGCTCGCCCGATTCGCCGACCACGCCGACGGCGACTTGCTGGTCGCGTGCACGCAGGAAGCGCGGCTATTCGGCGACCTCGCCGAGGACTCGGGCAAGACGCAGACGATCCGCTTCGTCAACATCCGCGAGACTGCGGGATGGTCGGCCGAAGCGCGCGCGGCGACGCCCAAGATAGCGGCCTTGCTGGCGATGGCGGCGCTGCCCGAGCCGCAGCCGGTGCCGCGCGTCGCATTCAAATCGGAAGGCCGGCTGCTGATCGTCGGCCCCGTGGATTCGGCCTTGACCTGGGCCGAGGCGCTGAAGGACCGGCTCGACATCACCGTGCTGATCACCGGCCGCGCGATCGGCAGCGAGCTGCCCCCGGAGCGTGACTACCCGATCTGCTCAGGCAAGCTCACCCAACTTTCGGGATGGCTGGGCGAATTCAGCGCGCAGTGGGTGCAGGAGAATCCGATCGATCTGGATCTGTGCACCCGGTGCAACGCGTGCATCCGCGTGTGCCCCGAAGAGGCGATCGACGCCAGCTACCAGATCGACCTCGACCGCTGCCGCGACCACCGCCAGTGCGTGGTCGCCTGCGGCGCCATCGGCGCGATCGACTTCGACCGCGGCACGGCACAAACGGCGCGCGAGGAGTCGTTCGATCTCGTGCTCGATCTGCGGCGTGAGCCGGCGTTCGCGATGCACCAGCCGCCGCAGGGCTACTGGCATCCGGGCGCCGACGCGGCAGAGCAGGCGAAGGTGATCGTCGACATCCTGGGCGCGGTCGGCGAGTTCGAAAAGCCCAAGTATTTCACTTACAAGGCATCGATCTGCGCGCATAGCCGCTCGCAGCAGCCCGGATGCAATCTATGCATCGACATCTGCTCGACGGCCGCGATCCGCGCCGACGGCGATCACATCGCGGTCGAGCCGCATCTTTGCATGGGATGCGGTGCCTGTACGACCGTGTGCCCGTCCGGCGCACTGGGTTATGCCTATCCGGCCGTGCCCGACCTCGGGTCGCGGGTGCGCACGCTGCTCGCAACCTATGCCAGGGCCGGCGGACGCGACGCCTGCCTGCTGTTCCACGATGCGGCCGGCGCGGAGGTGATCCATCGCCTCGGCCGGCGCGGCAAAGGCCTGCCGGCGCGAGTGATTCCGGTCGAGCTTCATCACATGGCCGCCGCCGGCATCGACGTCTGGCTCGGCGCGCTCGCGTACGGCGCGAGCGACGTCGCCGTGCTCGCGACCGGCACCGAGGCGCCGCAATATCCGGAAGCGATCGAACGGCAGATGGGCTACGCCGATACGATCGCGCAGGCGCTCGGCTACCAGGGCCGGCACCTGCATCTGCTGCGCGCGGGCGATGCCGCTGCGCTCGAGGCGGCCGTCTGGGCGCTGCAGCCGGCGCTGCCGGTCCGCGCGCCGGCGACGTTCCATTGGTCAGCGGACAAGCGCACGACCGCCGCGCTGGCGATCGAGCATTTGCAGGCTCATGCGCCGACGCCGCAAACGGTCATCGCGCTCGGCGCCGGGGCGCCGTTCGGCACGATCGCCGTCAATCGCGATGCCTGCACGCTTTGCCTCGCCTGCGTCGGCGCCTGCCCGGAAGGCGCGATCCTCGATCATCCGGCCTCGGAAGTGCCTCAGCTTCGGTTCATCGAGTCCAAATGCGTGCAATGCGGGCTTTGCGAAGTGACCTGTCCGGAGAATGCGATCGCGCTGACACCGCGCTTGTCGCTCGTCCCCGAAGCAAAACAGCCGCGGGTGCTGAACGAGGCTTCGATCTTCAAGTGCATCCGCTGCGGCAAGGCCCTGGGCACCGACAAGATGATAGGCAACATGCTGGTCAAGCTGGCCGGGCACTCGATGTTCGCCGCGCCGGGCTCGCTCGATCGGCTCAAGATGTGCGCCGATTGCCGCGTGATCGACATGATGCAGAAGGAATTGAACGTCCCGGCTCCGGCGGGGAGCGGTACGCCGGGGCCCGCGTCGCGATGACGAATCGGCTTCCGCCGCAGCGCTGAAGAGGCCCGGAATGGAACCCGCTCCGGTGGTGTTTGCTCCAGGCATCGATCCCGAGGACCAGGCGCGCGCCGATTTCTACGCGCTGCTGGCGCGGCTCTACGCCGCGGAGCCTGATGCCGCGCTGCTCCAGTCGATCGCCGGGGCCGACGAGCTGACGGTCGACGAAGGCAACGTCGAAGGCGAAACCCTGGCGGAGGCCTGGCGGATGCTGATCGCGGCCAGCGTGGTGATGGACGCCGAAGCGGCGGCCGCCGAATACGTTGATCTGTTTGTAGGAGTCGGCGCCAGCGAGATCAGTCCCTATGCGTCGGCATACGAAAAGACGCCCGGCAGGCAGCCGCTGGTCGAGGTGCGCGCCGCGCTCGCCGGACTCGGATTGTCGCGCCAGCCGGGCAATGTACTCTACGAGGATCACCTGGCCGCGGTCTTCGCGACCATGCGCGTATTGATCACCGGCGCCGGCGCGCCGGGCTCGTTCACGTTCGACGCGCAGCGCGCATTTTTCACCGCGCACGTCGACCCGTGGGTCGTGGCATGTTGCGATGCAATATACGGGCGCGCTATTGCCAACTACTATAAGCGCGTTGCACAATTGACCAAGGCGTTCATGGCGATCGAACGTGACTCGTTTGCCATAGGTTAGTCATTGCGCCGAGCCACGTCACGAGTCCTTTCTTGCGGAGGCAGCCATGCGGAAAACGCAGCGTAGCGATCGTCCCGACCCAGCCGCGCCCGTACCTCCCTCCGTCCCCGGCACCAATCTGAAGCGGCGTGGCTTCCTGCTGACGCTCGGCGTCGGCGGTGTTGGCGCCGCCGCCGTCGCCGCGCGCTCGATGACCGGCGCCGCGATCGACGCCGAGCCCGCTGTCACGGCGCCCACTGACGGCAAGGGCTATGCGGTAACGGAACACGTCCGGCGCTATTACCGGACGATGAAGGTCTAGTAGGAGGAGGACGGATTATGCTGCTGACCAAAATACACGATGGTGCTTCCGACGCCGCCAGCGCAGCTCGTCCACGTTTCCGCCGCATCGCGGGAGCTCGACTCCCGACGATGGACAGGCGGGCGTTTTTGAAGCGTTCGGGTCTCGTCGCCGGGGCCGGAGCGTTCGCCAGCCAGATTCCCTTCAACCTGATCGGCAAGGCCGACGCGGCCGCCGACGGGACCGCGACGAAGGTCGAAGTCAAGCGCACCGTCTGCACCCACTGCTCGGTCGGCTGCTCGGTCGATGCGACCGTCGAGAATGGTGTCTGGACGCGGCAGGAGCCGGTGTTCGATTCGCCGCTGAATCTCGGCGCGCATTGCGCCAAGGGCGCCTCGGTGCGCGACCACGGCGTGGTCGCGGGCTCGCATCGGCTGAAGACGCCGATGAAGCTGGTCGACGGCAAGTGGCAGAAGCTCAGCTGGGACCAGGCGATCAACGAGGTCGGCGACAAGCTGCTGGCGATCCGCAAGGAATCGGGCCCGGACGCGGTGTTCTGGGTCGGCTCGTCCAAGCACAGCAACGAGCAGGCGTACATGATGCGCAAGTTCGTGTCGTTCTTCGGCACGAACAACATGGACCACCAGGCGCGGATCTGCCATTCGACGACGGTTGCCGGCGTAGCCAACACCTGGGGCTACGGCGCGATGACCAATTCGTACAACGACATGCAGAACACCAAGTGCGCGCTCTACATCGGCTCGAACGCGGCCGAAGCGCATCCGGTGTCGATGCTGCACATGCTGCACGCGAAGGAAACCGGGGCGCGGATGATTGTCGTCGATCCGCGCTTTACGCGCACCGCCGCCAAGGCCGATGTCTACGTGCGCATCCGCTCCGGCACCGACATCGCGTTCCTGTTCGGCATGCTGCACCACATCTTCAAGAACGGATGGGAAGCCAAGCAGTACATCCACGATCGCGTCTACGGCATGGACAAGGTCCGCGACGAGGTGATGACCAAGTGGACGCCGGACAAGGTCGAGGAAGTCACCGGCGTGCCCGAGGCGCAGGTTTACCAGGTCGCCGAAATGATGGCCAAGAACCGGCCGTCGACGCTGGTGTGGTGCATGGGCCAGACGCAGCACACGATCGGCAACGCCATCGTGCGCGCTTCGTGCATCGTCCAGCTCGCGCTGGGCAACATCGGCGTCTCCGGCGGCGGCGCGAACATTTTCCGCGGCCACGACAATGTGCAGGGCGCGACCGACGTCGGGCCGAACCCCGACTCGCTGCCCGGTTACTACGGTCTCGCGACCGGCTCGTGGAAGCATTTCGCCGCGGTCTGGGGCGTCGACTACGAGTGGATCAAGAAGCAGTTCGCCTCGCAGGCGATGATGGAAAAGCCCGGCATGACGGTGTCGCGCTGGATCGACGGCGTGCTGGAAAAGAACGAGCTGATCGACCAGGACAACAACCTGCGCGCGATCGTGTTCTGGGGTCATGCGCCGAACAGCCAGACGCGCGGCAAGGAAATGGTCGACGCGATGAAAAAGCTCGACACGCTGGTGGTGATCGACCCGTATCCGTCGGCGACCGCGGCGATGGCGGCGATGGTGCGCAAGGACGGTGTGTATCTGCTGCCGGCGGCCACGCAGTTCGAGACCTCCGGGTCGGTCACCGCGTCGAATCGTTCGCTGCAATGGCGCGAGCGAGTGATCGAGCCGATGTTCGAGTCCAAGCCCGACCACACGATCATGATGGCGTTCGCCAAGAAGTTCGGCTTCGCCGACCAGTTCGTCGGCAAGCAGGCCGACGGCACCACCAAGATCAAGGTCATCAAGGACAAGGACGGCTGGGACGAGCCCGAGCCCGAATCGGTGCTGCGCGAGATCAATCGCGGCATGTGGACCATCGGTTACACGGGACAGTCGCCGGAGCGCCTCAAGTTGCACATGAAGAACATGGCGACATTCGACGTCAAGACGTTGCGGGCCAAAGGCGGTCCGTGTGACGGCGACTACTTCGGACTTCCGTGGCCATGCCTGGGAACCCCGGAGCTCAAGCACCCCG
>DASYJB010000090.1:0-5483 GCA_035996965.1 Casimicrobiaceae bacterium
CAGCAATTCGGTTGACTGCGGATGATCGACGACCGATCCGGTCGCCAGGATCGAATGCGACACCGCGAGCGCCTGCACGCGCGATGCGATATTGACCGTCTGGCCGAAATAGTCCTGGCGATCGTTCAGCGTGACCGCGAGGCACGGCCCCTCGTGGATGCCGATCTTCAGCAGCATGTCCTCGTTATGGCGGCGCCGGTTGAGATCTCCCATCGCAGCGCGGATGCGCAGCGCGGCGGCGATCGCGCGATCGGGTGTGGCGAAGGTCGCCATCACCGCGTCGCCGATGGTCTTGACCACCGCCCCCGATTCGGCGGCGATGATCTCGTGCAGGATCTTGAAGTGCTCCTTGACGATGTCGAACGCCACCAGATCGCCGACCCGCTCGTAGAGATCGGTCGAGCCCTTGAGATCGGTGAACAGGAACGTGAGGCTCGTTATCTTGAGCCGCTGGTCCACGTCGAGCGTGCTGGTCCGATAGATCTCGCGGAATGTCTGATTGGTCAGCAGGCGCTTGGCGGTGAGAAAGGGGCGGCGCTTGCCGAACATGTCGTGCATCGCCTGGCCGGCGACGTAGACGCCCGGCACGACGCGGACGTCGCCGCGATTCTCGAGCGTCAGCCGCAGCGGCCCGGGCTGCATCACCAGCGTCTCGTTCGGCGCATGCGCCTTGCTGTATACAATCGTCAGCGCCTGGCGCCCGCGCGTCGGCTCGCCCTTGACGTCGATGAACTGCGCGCAATGGGTGACCGGCTCGAAGACGATCACGAATTCCGCCGGCAAGGTCAGCGACAGCATCGCCTTCTCGCCAGGCGGCAGCTCGACCATTTCGAGCGTCACTTCATCGATCATCTGCGCGAACGATTCATCGGGAACATCGATACCCGAGCTCCAGAAGATCTGCCGGCAGTATTCGACCGCCGGAAGCTCGTTCGGCGAATGGGCGGCGATCCGGCGCACGCGCGGGCTCACGGTAAACGTCACCTCGACCATTTCATCGAGCGTGGGCTCGTAGCCGGCGGCGCACAGCGCACAGGCGTACTCCGCCTGATTGACCGTTTTAAGCGACGAGCCCGCGTCGAGCACGCCGCCACAGCCGGGGCAGAGCACGTTCCACGACAACTCGAACAGGCCCAGGCGTGCGGCATGCAGGAGCGTGGCAATCACGCGCTCCTCGTCCAGCCCGGCCTTGGCGGCAAAGTCGAGCGCGTTGATTCGGCTCAACTGGCGATCGGGTGCGTCGCGGACCAGCGCCTCGATCGCGGACACGACCTCGGGATCGGCCGTCTGCCGAAGGGCGCTGAACAAGGTTGCTGCTTCGCTCACGAAAAAAGCTTACGCCAAATTAGGCCGCAGCGCCCGCAGCGCCGATCATTGGAAACTGACGCTCACCAGAGGATTTCCATCCCGTCGTACGCCGCGCTGATCAACAGCGGTTCTCCGGTGCGCGTAATCTCCTCGATGCGGCGGGTTTCGGCCAGCAGCCGATCGATCGCCTCGTCGTCGTGCATCGGTTCGTGATGGAACAGGCAAAGCTGCCTCGCGCCCGCCATCTGGCACAGCTCGACGCCGGCGATATTGCTCGAATGACCCCAGTCGGCCTTGACCGACATCGTGTCGGCCAGCGAATACATCGAATCGAAGATGACCAGGTCGGCGGCACGGAAAAACTCGACGAAGGTCGCAGTCTCCGCGACATCGCTCATCCGGTGCTCGGAGTCGGTCGAATAGACGACCGTCGTTCCCTGCGATGCGAAGCGATAGCCGTACGAGTCTCCGGCATGTCTCTGCAGCATCAGCTTGACCGTCATCCCGGCGAGCTCGTATTCGCGGCCGGGCTCCAGATGAACGAACTCGATGTCCGCGCGCAACGCCGAAAAAGTCACCGGAAACGACGGCGGCGCCTGCTGCCTTCGCAACGCTTCTTCGAGCACCGTATGCCCGCCGTAGATGCGAATGCGATTGCCGGCGAAATAGGCCGGAGTAAAAAAAGGGAACCCCATGATGTGGTCCCAGTGGGCGTGCGACATGAAGAAGTGATACGTCTGTGGCGACCCCCGGCCGTGGCGCTCGATCGCCTGATGGCCGAAGCGACGGAGACCGCTGCCCATGTCGCACAGGACGTAATCCGGGCCGCCGGTCTCGATCTCGACGCACGACGAATGCCCGCCGTAGCTGCCGCCCACGGCCATTCCGAGCGTGTCGACGTAGGCCTCGAGCTCGGCGCCCGAAGCGAAGTGTCGACCCGCGGCGCCGGCGAGCGCGGTGATTACCTTGCGGCGCACGGCCGACGCGGTCAGCGCCACCGGCAGCGAGCCTCGCGTTCCCCAGAAACGAACACACTTCATCGTGCAGCGGCCTCCCTGGTCCGCCCGCGGCGGAATCGACGCCTTGGCCGACGCTGCCAACCACCCGGCGTCGCTGCGGATTATAAGCGTCGGCCGCCGTCGACAACGGGCGCCGGGGCAGACCTTTGCCTTTGGATGCCGGGTCCGCGCAGAATAGCGGTCGAACCGCGCCGGGATCGGGAGCGGACGTTTTTTGCGGGATCAGCCGATATGACTACGCAAACCGAAAAGCATCCGACCGCGACGCTTTTCAACTACTCGTACACGTTCACGCCTGGCGGCCGGCCGGCGAAGGTCCCGCCGGCGCTGAAGAAGGTTGTCATCGTCGGCGGTGGGACAGCCGGATGGATGGCCGCGATGATCCTGGCCAATTCGCTGGTCGCCAAGGGCGTCGAGATTTCGGTGCTCGAGTCGCCGGCCGTCGGCATCATCGGCGTCGGGGAGGGGTCGACGCCGTGGCTGCGCGGGTTTTTCGACAGCCTCGGCATCGAGGAATCGGAATGGATGCCGGAGTGCAACGCGACCTACAAGTGCGGCATCACGTTCGACGGGTGGTCGACCAAGCCCGGCTTCGAGAGCTACTTCCATCCATTCGCCTCGATGCTCGACAACCTGACGATGACCCAGTTCGTGCACAACGCCCAAGCCAGGGTCAACGGCGCCAACGTGCACGCGCATCCGAACCGCTTTTTTATCGCCTCGTACCTCGCCGACCGGCATATGGCGCCGAAGCCGAACCGCAATTTTCCGTTCGACGTCTGGTACGGCTATCACTTCGATGCCGTCATGCTGGGCCAATATCTGCACAAAAAGGCGGAGCAGCGGGGCGTCCACTACAAGGCCTGCCACGTCAGCGACGTCCGCTTGAACGAGCGCGGCGAGATCGATGCTATCGTCACGTCCGAAGGCGAGACGATCAGCGCGGATTTTTTCGTCGACTGCACCGGTTTCGCCGGATTGCTGATCCAGAAGGCGATGGCGACGCCGTTCGTGAGCTTCGCCAACAATCTGTTCAACGACGCCGCGGTCGCGATGCCTACGCCGATCGGCGACGATATCCCCTCGCAGACCGTCTCGTACGCGATGAAGCACGGCTGGCGCTGGGAGATCCCGCTGACCAGCCGCTACGGCAACGGCTACGTCTACAGCTCGTCGTTCTGCTCGGCCGACGACGCCGAGCGCGAGCTGCGGGAGACCCTGGGCATGCTCGACTCCGACGTGCCCGCGCGCCATCTGAAGATGAAAATCGGCCGCGTCACCAAGCACTGGAACAAGAACTGCCTGGCCGTCGGGCTGGCGCAGGGCTTCATCGAGCCGCTCGAGGCGACGGCGCTGCTGTTCATCCAGCGCACGCTGACGAGCTTCGTCGAGTTCGTCGAAGCCGGCGACATGGGCGAAACCGCGCAGGAAAAATTCAATCAGCGGGTCAACGATCACTTCGAGGGGACCCGCGACTACATCGTCACGCATTACAAGACGAACACCCGGACCGACACCGATTACTGGCGCGCCAACGCGCAGAACAAGAACCTGTCCGATTCGCTGCTGCAGCTCTACGGACTGTGGATGTCGGGCAAGAGCATTACCGGGGAGGTCGGCCGGCAGCAGATCGGCAGGGGTTATCCGATCTTTTCCTGGTATTGCATCATGTCCGGCATGGGCATTTTTCCCGACACGAAGGACTTGCGCCCGGCCAACGGCAAGGCGGCTGCCTACAGCATGGAAGAGATCGACAACCTGATGCAGCGCAGCGTGCAGAACTTCCGCACGCAAAGGGATTTGCTGGCGGACATCCCGAACAAAATCGAGGAAAAATCGCTGCAGATTTATTTCTGGTAGGCGGCGCTCGAGTCTATTGAGGCTGCACGGCATGCCGCCCGCGGCGCTAAAACGTCAAGCCGCCCGGCGCAACGTCAGATTGATGCGATGCGCGCCGGCGAACGGATGATGCGCGGTCTTAACCGGCAATACGCCGTGGTAGTTGAGCCGCGCCGGGCCGCCCCAGACGAGGACGTCGCCATGCCGCACCGGCACGCGCAGGGTCTTACCTGCGCGCTTTGAACCGCCAAACAAAAAAGTCGCGGGAACGCCGAGCGACACCGACACGATAGGCTGGCCGAAGTCGCGCTCGTCCTTGTCCTGGTGCAGCGACAGCTTGGCGCCGGTTTGGTAGCGGTTGATCAGACAGGCGTCGGGCGCAAACTCGTCGAAGCCGGCCGCGCGTGCCGCTTCGCCGGCCAGCCGAAGAAAAGACCCGGGCATCGGCAACCAAGGTTTTCCGCTGTCGGGATCGATCGGGTCGTACCGATAGCCGGTGCGATCGCTTACCCAGCCGCGGGCACCACAGTTCGTCATCGCCACCGACATCGACAGTCCGCCCGGCGTCACCATGTGCCGAAACGGTGCCCGCGCGATCACTCTTTGCAGATCGGCGGCAAGCGTCCCGGATACCGGGACGGCGAACCCGCGCAAGAGCATCGCTCCCGGCGCGAGATACTGCTGCCGCGGTTCGATTCCGGCATCGGGCTCGAACAGATCGCTGCCCATGACTTGGTCCTCACGCGGCATCGTGGAAGATGATGCCGAGCGTCTGGCGATGGCCGCGACGCACGCGGCTGACGCCGTGCCGCATATTGACGCGATAGACGCCGCGCGAGCCCTGCACCGGACGGTGCTGGACGGCGAAAATCACGGCGTCGCCCCGGTGCAGCGGTACGACTTCGGGTCGCGACTGCATGCGCGGCCGCTGTTCGGTCAGCACGAACTCGCCGCCGGCGAAGTCCCGCTCCGGGTCGGACAACAGGAGCGTCGCCTGCAGCGGAAACACGTGCTCGCCATACAGGTCCTGGTGCAGGCAGTTGTAATCGCCGGCGCCGTAGCGAAGCATTAGCGGCGTCGGCTTGGTCTGCCCCGCGGCGTGGCAGCGCGCGACGAACGCCGGATGCGCCGCCGGATAGCGCACGTCGCTGCCGAGCGCTACGTTCCAGCGGTTGGCGATCGCGGCGAGATGCGGATAGAGCGCGGTGCGCAGCTCGGCTACCAGCGGCGGCAGCGGATAGCTGAAGTACTTGTACTCGCCGCGGCCGAAGCCGTGCCGCTCCATGACGACCTTGCTGCGAAAACGTTCATCGGCCT
>DASYJB010000091.1:0-1830 GCA_035996965.1 Casimicrobiaceae bacterium
ATGACGGTCACCTCGCATTCGGCATGGCCGGGATCGGGAGCGGACTGGGCTTTGCGCTCGTGCTTCGGAATGCTGGCCGCGAACAGCTCGATCTTGATACGCGACTTGGGCATGCCGTGCGCCTGCAGCGACTCGGCGACCGCCTGCATCATACCGTCGGGTCCACAGACGAACGCGGTGTCGATGCCGGCGAGATCGACCCAGTGCTCGATCAGCGCGTCGGCCTTTTTTCGATCGATGCGGCCGTTCAGAATGTCGATGTCCTGCGGCTCGCGGCTCATCACATAGATCAGGCTGAAGCGCTCGAGGAAGCGATCCTTGAGGTCGGCCAGCTCCTCGCGGAACATCACCGCGCTCGACGAGCGATTGCCATAGAACAGCGTGAACCGGCTGAGCGGCTCGGTCAGCAAGGTCGTCTTGATGATCGACAGCAGCGGCGTGATGCCGCTGCCGGCGGCGAATCCCAGGTAGTACTTGCGATTGGCGGCGGCCAGCGGCACGTTGAAGTGGCCGAGCGGCGGCATGACGTCGATCGTCTGCCCCGGCGCGATATGCTCGTTGGCCCAGGTCGAGAACACGCCGCCGGGCGCCTTTTTCACCGCGACCCGCAGCGTGCCGTCCTGCACCGCCGAGCAGATCGAATACGAGCGGCGCACGTCATCGGCGCCTATGGTCGTGCGCAAGGTCAGATGCTGACCGGGCTCGAAGCGGAACGCGTCGCGGAGCGCGGCGGGCACGTCGAACGTCAGCGCGATCGCGTCGCGCGTCTCGCGCGCGACCGAGGCGATGGTCAGTGGATGGAATTTGCTCAATGCGGACTCGGGTTACGGTGCGCTCGACCGGCGAACGTCAATGCGGCTTGAAGTAGTCGAAAGGCTCGAGGCAGTCTTCGCAGCGATGCTGCGCCTTGCAGGGCGTCGAGCCGAAACGCGACAGCTCGCGGGTCCGGGTCGAGCCGCAGCGCGGGCATGGCACCGGCTCGCGGCGACTCAAACCGCCGATGTCTATCGGCTGCACGGCCGCGCGAACCCCGGGCGGCGCGATGCCGTATTCGGCCAGCCGTGTCTTTGCCGCGGGCGCGATCCAGTCGGTCGTCCAGGGCGGGGAAAGACGCGTCTCGATCCGCGCGCCGACAACGCCGGCGTCGGCCAAGGCCGCGGCAACATCGGCGGCGATCACTTCGGTCGCCGGGCAGCCCGAATAGGTCGGCGTCAAGGTGACGACCAGCTGGTCGTCGCGCCAGGCGACGTCGCGGACGACGCCCAGCTCGACCAGCGAAATCACCGGAATTTCGGGATCGGGAATCGCCGCGAGCACGGCCCAGATGGCGTCCATCGTCGGCCGGGCTTCAGTGACGACGCGAATCGCGCTCACCATTGCGCCCCCGGGTGGGCGCGCTGCAGCCATTGCATCTGCGCGAGCATCGGGCCGATGTGCTCGGTATGCACGCCCTGCTTTCCGCCGCGGCCGCCGCTGCCCTGCATCCAGACGCCTGCAGGCAAGCTCAGCGTAGCCTCGGCGAAGACCGCGCCGACCTGCTGCCGCCACGGCGCGGCCAGCGTGCGGGCGTCGCAGGCGATGCCGGCATCGATCAGCTCGAGCTCGATCGCATCGACCTCGAACATCTCGCCGGTGTACATCCACAGATCATCGACCGCCGCTTGCATCCTGCGATGGCTCTCTTCGGTACCGTCGCCCAGGCGGATCACCCAGTCGAGGCTGCGCTCGCCGTGGTAGCGCACTTCCTTCAGCGCCTTGGCGGCGATTTCGGCGATGCGCGCATCGGCCGACGCCGTCAAGCCGTGCAGCGAGAGCTCGTGCCAGACGTCG
>DASYJB010000092.1:0-23083 GCA_035996965.1 Casimicrobiaceae bacterium
GTTCGCCTGCGTCAACATCACTTCGAACGGCCGTGGATCGATCTGCGCGAGCAAATCGCCCGCCTTGACATTCTGGCCCTCGCGGAAGGCGACGCTCATCAGCTGTCCGTCGACGCGAGTGTGGACGACGACGTTGTTGAGGGGCGTAACGGTACCCAGCGCGTCGATGGAGACGTCGATATTGCCCTTGCGCGCCGGTGCAGCGACGACCGGCAAGGGGCGCGAGGACGCATCGCCCTTGCCGCCCGCCTTGGCCTGGTCGGCGCCGCTGTGGCCGAACCAGTACCATGCGGCCAGCGCGGCTGCGGCGACCACGACCGCGGCCAGCAGCCAAGGCCAGCGTTGCGCTCGCCGACCCCGCCGGGTCAGCGCAGGCCGCTCGTCGACGGCTGCCGCTGACGGCCGGCGCTCGGCAGCGGCCGCGTGCTCGGGTTTCCCCGGGTCATGCGTTTGGTCGTTCATCGCTTATGGGCACCAGGCCCGAAGGACACAATCTTTGGATTGTCCGGGTTTTGTCTGGTTCGTTGAATTGGATTTGTAACCAGGTATTTGGCCTCTGGCGAAGGCTTTGGTTGCGCGATCCGGCCGGCTGCCGCGAATCCCCGCCGGGCCAGCATCCACAACAGGCCGATGTTACGGTAAAATCAACATCCCCGAGGAGCGTTGCAACAGCCGCCTTTAGGCTTCCAGGTGCGCTGCCAGGCTCGGGGCATTCCCATGGCAACGGCGCTCGTTGAACCGCGACTCACCGCGGGGAACGAGCGAAAATCCCTCTCTTCCCTCGGCAGTCGCTCGCTATGGAGTGACGCATGAACGCTACAACCGACATCGAGCAATTCACCGACTTCCGGGTCGCCGACCTGGAGCTCGCCTCCTGGGGCCGCAAGGAAATCGCCATCGCCGAGACCGAGATGCCCGGGTTGATGGCGATTCGCGAGGAGTTCGCGCCCGAGCAGCCGCTGCGCGGCGCACGTATCGCCGGCAGCCTGCACATGACGATCCAGACGGCGGTGCTGATCGAAACCTTGAAGGCGCTGGGCGCCGAAGTGCGCTGGGCATCTTGTAATATTTACTCGACGCAGGACCACGCCGCGGCGGCGATCGCCGCCACCGGAACCCCGGTATTCGCGTACAAGGGCGAGTCGCTCGATGACTACTGGGAATTCACTCATCGCATTTTCGAATGGGGCGGCCCCGGAGCGGGCGACGGCGCGCCCAACATGATCCTGGATGACGGCGGCGACGCGACCCTACTCGTGCACCTGGGCGCGCAGGCCGAGTCGGATCGATCGCTGATCGGGCATCCGTCGAACGAGGAGGAGTTCGCGCTGTTCGCCGCGATCGCGCGGCGGCTGGCGCAGGACGCGCATTTCTATTCGCGCATCAAATCCAGCATCAAGGGAGTCACCGAGGAAACGACGACCGGCGTCAAGCGCCTGTACACGATGCACAAGGAGGGCCGGCTGGCCTTTCCGGCGATCAACGTCAACGATTCGGTGACCAAGAGCAAGTTCGACAATCTTTACGGCTGCCGCGAATCGCTGGTCGACGGCATCAAGCGCGCGACTGACGTGATGATCGCCGGCAAGATCGCGCTCGTCGCCGGATACGGCGACGTCGGCAAAGGTTCGGCGCAGGCGCTGCGGGCATTGTCGGCGCAGGTGTGGGTCACCGAAGTCGATCCGATTTGCGCGCTGCAGGCGGCGATGGAAGGCTACCGCGTCGTGACGCTGGATTACGCCGCCGACAAGGCGGATATCTTCGTCAGCGCGACCGGCAACATCGACGTCATCACGCTCGCGCACATGAAGCGCATGAAGCACAACGCGATCGTGTGCAACATCGGCCACTTCGACAACGAAATCGACGTCGCGGGCCTCAAGCAATACACGTGGGACAACATCAAGCCGCAGGTCGACCACGTCATCTTTCCCGACGGCAAGCGCATCATCCTGCTGGCCGAGGGAAGGCTGGTGAACTTGGGCTGCGGAACCGGGCATCCGAGCTACGTGATGTCGAGCTCGTTCGCCAACCAGGTGATGGCGCAGATCGAACTGTGGACCGACGCCAGGAGCAGGAGCGGCAAATATCCGATCGGCGTTTATGTTTTGCCCAAGCATCTGGACGAAAAGGTGGCGCGGCTGCAGCTCAAAAAGCTGGGCGCGATGCTGACCGAGTTGTCGGACAAGCAGGCGAGGTACATTGGGGTGGATGTCCAAGGCCCCTACAAACCGGAGACTTATCGCTATTGAACACGACATCGCGAGCAGCATCGACCGTCGCGCAATTGCACGACGGTCATGCTGCGCCGGCGGATTCGACCGTAAGCTTCGCTCGCGGTCAATCCGCCGGGATCGCGCGGGTCGTTGTTCGCAGCATCACAACGTTTCGAACCGGAGGACCACATGCGGCTCCTGCTCGTCTGGCTGATCAACGCGGCCGCGCTTTTCGCGCTGCCGTACCTGATGTCGTCGATCAAGGTCGATTCGATCGTCTCGGCGCTGATTGCGGCGCTTGTGCTGGGGCTGATCAATACGTTCATCCGTCCGGTGCTGGTGCTGCTGACCTTGCCGGCGACCTTGCTGACGCTGGGACTGTTCATCTTCGTGATCAACGGCCTCCTGTTCTGGTTCGTCGGCTCGTTCATCGAGGGCTTCCACGTCGCCGGCTTCTGGCCGGCCGTCATCGGCGCGATCCTGTACAGCATCATCTCGTGGGCGCTGTCGGCGCTGCTGCTGCCGAAAAAAGCGTAGCTGGCGCCGGGCGATGAGCGGAGGCAGCGACCGCATTTTCAGCTTCGAGTTCTTTCCGCCGGCCACGCCGGAAGGCGCGACGAAGCTTTCCGCGACGCGACAGCAGCTCGCGCAGCTCGGCCCGAAGTTCTTTTCGGTGACCTACGGGGCCGGCGGGTCGACGCGCGACCGCACGCTTGCGGCGGTGCTCGACATCCAGGCGAGCGGCCAGCGCGCGGCGCCCCACATTTCATGCATCGGGTCGACCCGGGACACCGTGCGCGCGACGCTGGCCACCTATCGCGAGCACGGCATCGGCCATCTGGTGGCGCTGCGGGGCGACCTGCCGTCCGGCAGCGCCGATGTCGGTGAATTCCGCTATGCGAACGAGCTGGTCGCGTTCATCCGCGAAACCACCGGCGACTGGTTCCACATCGACGTCGCCTGCTATCCGGAATACCACCCGCAGGCCCGGAGTCCCCGCGAGGACATGGCGAACTTCAAGCGCAAGCTCGATGCCGGCGCCAACTCGGCGATCACCCAGTATTTCTTCAACGCCGAAAGCTACTATCACTTCGTCGACGAGGCCGCGGCGCTTGGCATCGACGTGCCGATCGTGCCCGGCGTGATGCCAATCGCGAGCTTCACCAAGCTGGCGCGGTTTTCCGATGCGTGCGGCGCGGAGATTCCACGCTGGATCCGCAACAAGCTCGAGAGCTTCGGCGACGACAGCGCGGCGATTCGCGCCTTCGGCCTCGACGTCGTGACCGACTTGTGCGACGGCCTGCTCTCGCATGGCGCGCCGGGCCTGCATTTCTATACGCTGAACCAGGCGAGCCTGACGACGATCATCTGGCAGCGTCTCGGCCTCTGAACCGGTGGTCAATTCCAAAGACTTGGGCAGTTGCGCCGCGGCCGGTCGAGGGGCAGGCCCTGAGAAGAACACCCGCTACGCCCGCCCGGGGCGGAACGAGACGAGCTCGGTGACTGTGCGCTCGGTATAGACCTGGGTGGCGCCGCTGTCGCCGGGCTCGGCGTAGGTGGCCTCGCGCGCCTCGCGCACCACCCCCTTGACCTCGGGGGCGTACCAGACCTGATCGCGGCGCGTCGTCCGGGTGCGCCACGGCTGCCGGTCGTCGAGCTGTATCACGCGATAGATCTGCACCGCGTCGAAGCTTCCTGCCGGCACGCTCACGGCGGTGCGACCCCGCACGTCGCCATAGATCAGAATTTGATCGGCCAGCTGGATGTCGGTGCGAAAGGTCGGAATCGTCTGACTCCAGGTCTTGCCCTGGCCGAGCGGGAACGCGAGCAGGGACGCCGCGGGTGCGAAGCGGCGCACCTCCCGGTCCCCGAGGATCCCGGCGCGCAGAGATCCGTCCGACTCCAGCTCGTCGGTCCACTCGGAACGACGCCCGTCATCGACGCGCACAACGTACAGCGTCGCGACGTTCCCGCCCAGTGCCACGATCTCAGCGTCGACCTGCGAGACGGCGCCGCGCCGCATGTTGTCGATCACCCGGTACTGCCAATGATCACCCACGACGAATCGCGGCGCCGCCACCGGCGGCCCGACGGGCGCCGTCGCGCAGGCCGCGAGCAGCGCAAGCGGAGCGATCAGGAGCTGGGCGCGAGAAAACAGGTGCATTGACGTCTCTTCCTGTGCAGCGCGGGGGAACGGGCGGTCGCCGGCACGATTCAGCCGGCGCGCACGCCGGCGTTCAGACCGAGTACGCCCGCGACGATGAGCACGATACTTACGATCTTCAGCGTCGTCATTGGTTCCTTGAACCAGCCGAAACCGATCAGCGCGATCAGGGCCGTGCCGAGGCCCGACCAGATCGCGTAAGAAACGCTCATGTCGATTTTCTTGACGGCGAACGTCATCAGGGTGAACGACATGCCGTAGAACACGAACAGCAATATCGAGGGCAGCGGCCGGCTGAAGCCCTGCGACAGCTTCATCGACGTCGTTCCGGCCACTTCAAGCACAATCGCGCCGCTGAGCGCGAGCCAGTAAATCATCGCCGTGTCTCCTTGCGTCGGATCGAAAAAACACTCGAAGTATCGGCGAAATTAGCCGGCGTCGGTCAGCGCGCCCCGGCTCGCGGTCGATACCAGCTTCATGTACTTGGCCAGCACGCCTCGCGTGTAGCGCGGCGGCGGCGGCGACCATTTCGCGCGACGCTCGGCGATCCTGGCCTCGTCGACGTTGAGCTGGATCAGCCGCAAGTGCGCATCGATCGTGATCGAGTCGCCCTCCTCGACCAGCGCGATCATGCCGCCGACGTACGCCTCGGGCGCGACATGGCCAACGACCATGCCCCAGGTGCCGCCCGAAAAGCGGCCGTCGGTGATCAGTCCGACGCTTTCGCCCAACCCCTGGCCGATCAGCGCCGACGTCGGCGCCAGCATTTCCTGCATGCCGGGGCCGCCTTTCGGGCCTTCGTAGCGGATCACCATCACGTCGCCCGGCTTGATTTTTTTCGCGATGATCGCGTCCAGCGCCGAAGGCTCGGAATCGAACACCCGCGCCGGGCCGGTGATGGACAGGCTCTTCAAGCCGGTGATCTTGGCCACACAGCCTTCAGGCGCGAGATTCCCCTTGAGGATCGCCAGGTGACCCTGCGCGTACATCGGCCGGTCCCAGGGGCGGATGACTTCCTGATCGCGACGCGGCGTGTCGGCGACGTCGGCCAATTCCTCGCCGATCGTCTTGCCGGTGATCGTCATGCAGTCGCCATCGAGGAGGTCGTGGGCGAGCAGCATCTTGAGCACCTGCGGCACGCCGCCGGCGGCGTTGAAATCGACGGCGACGAAGCGGCCCGAAGGCTTCAGGTCGCAGAGCACCGGCACCCGCTGGCGCACGCGCTCGAAATCGTCGATCGACCACTCGACCCCGGCCGCGGCGGCGATCGCGAGGTAATGCAGCACCGCGTTGGTCGAGCCGCCGGTCGCCATCACCAGCGCTATCGCGTTTTCGATCGAGCGGCGTGTGATGATGTCCCGCGGCTTCAAATCCAGCTCGATTGCATGAACCAGGGCGCTTGCCGACGCCGCCGCGCTGTCGGCCTTTTCCGGATCGGGCGAGGCGAGCTGCGAGCTGCCGAGCAGACTCATCCCCAGTGCCTCGAACGACGAGGACATCGTATTGGCCGTATATTGCCCGCCGCAGGCGCCGACGGTCGGACAGGCGTTTTTTTCGATGCCGTCCAGGTCCTCCTTCGACATCTTGCCTGCGGTGAACGCGCCGACCGCCTCGAACGGGCTGACGATGGTCAACGTCTGCCCCTTCCAGTGTCCTGGCTTGATCGTGCCGGCGTAGACGAAGATCGCCGGCACGTTCATCCGCGCCATCGCCATCATCGAGCCCGGCATGTTTTTGTCGCAGCCGCCGACGCAGACGACGCCGTCCATGCACTGCCCCATCACCGCGACCTCGATCGAGTCGGCGATGACCTCGCGCGACACCAGCGAATATTTCATTCCTTCGGTGCCCATGCCGATGCCGTCCGTCACCGTCGGGAAACCGAAGACTTGCGGCTTCGCGCCGGCTGCGGTCAGCGCCGCCATCGCGCGGTCGACCAGCGGCTGGATCCCGGCATTGCAGGGATTCATCGTGCTGTGGCCGTTGGCCACACCGACGATAGGCTTGTCGAAATCGCCGTCGGCGAAACCTACGGCGCGAAGCATCGCTCGGTTGGGCGAGCGGGCGACTCCCTGCGTGATCATGCGGCTGCGTCGGTTGTTGGGCATGGCGTCTCGAGGATCCTGATAGGGGAGTGATGGTACGGCGCCGCAGTCGCTTCGCGCGAGCGCTGTGCCGATGCGTCAGCGCCTTGGTGCGGCGACCGCGGCGCGTCGGGCCTGCAGTATCCCGGACAATATCAGCGCCATGCCGATCAGATGCTGCCAACCCGGGCGCTCGTCGAGAAAGGCGATCGCGAGCAGGCTTCCGAACAGCGGCACCAGATGGATGAACAGGCTCGCGTGGACGGGGCCGACGCGATCGATCGCGTTGTTGTAGCAGAGCGTCGCGGCGAGGCTGGAGAACAGCGCGAAATAGCCGATCGCTGCCAGTGCCTGCCACGACAGGTCGGGCGTTGCCGACACGGCGCGATCGATCAGGAAGAACGGCGTTGCGATCAGCGTCCCGATCAGTCCGGTGACGAACACATACCCAAGCGGCGAGAGATCGGCCGGGCGATAACGGAGCAGCACCGCGTAGAAGCCCCAGATGAACAGCGCGGCCAGCATGATCAGGTCGCCGACGTTCGGCGCCAGCGTGAATAGCGCGCCCGGATGGCCGCGCGCGACGATGAACAGCACGCCGACCAGCGAAGTCAGGAAGCCCAGCAGCGCACGCGTCGGCGGCAAGTGCCTGAGCAGGATCCACGACGCGACCATCACCCAGATCGGGATCGTCGAGTTCAGCAGCGTCGTGTTGGTCGCCGTCGTGTAGTGCAGTGACCAATAGGTCAGGGCGTTGTAGAGCCCGGTGCTCATCACGCTCAGCAGAAGCAGAATCCGCCACGATCGAAACAGCTGCGTGCGCTTGGCGAGCACTTCACGCCAACAGAACGGCGCCAGCACGACGATCACGATCACCCATCGCCAGTAGGACAGGCCTATCGGCGACATCGCGTCGGCGACGGCGCGGCCGATGACCATGTTGCCGGCCCAGAACAGCGAGGTCAGCGACAGCAGCGTTGCCGGGTGATAGCGGTCGAGGATCGAGGTGCGCATCGGTAGGGTCGTTATCGGCTTTTATAGCGCGGGGGCTCTGATACTGTCCAATACGCTTTATCGTTATAATTGATGCATTAAAGGTATTAATGCCGGACCTTCGCCGCCTGCGCTACTTCGTGGCCGTCGCCGAGTTGCTGCACTTCGGGCGCGCGGCGGCGCGCCTGCACATGTCGCAGCCGCCGCTGTCGCGTCAGATCCAGCAGCTAGAGCGCGAGATCGGCGCGCTGCTGTTTCGCCGCAGCAAGCGCCGCGTCGAGCTGACCGACGCGGGCGCCTACCTGCTGGATCAGGCGCGCCGGATGCTGGCCGATGCCGAGACGCTCGCCGTGCGGACGCGGCGGGTGGAGTCCGGCGAGACCGGACGATTGACGCTCGGTTTCATCAGCACCGTCGATTACAGCATCCTGCCGGGACTGCTCAGCGCCTATCGCGCAGCGCATCCGGGGGTGACGCTCGAGCTGCACGAGCTGACCAGCGACGTCCAGTTGCGCGAGCTGCACGAGGGGCGCATCGACGCGGGCATGTTGCTGGCGCCGGTCGACGATACTGCGCTCGCGATGCTGCCGCTGCTGCGTGAGGCGCTGGTTGCCGCCTTGCCGGCAGACGATCCTTTGGCGCGATCGCGCGCTGCACTTTCGCTGGCCTCGCTGGCGGGGAGGCCGTTGGTCATCTTTCCCCGTTCCGCCGCAGCGGGCCTGTACGACGCGATCATCGAATTCTGCCGGCAGTGCGGCTTCACGCCGCGCATCGCGCAGGAAGCGATCCAGATGCAGACGATCGTCAGTCTCGTCTCCGCCGGCCTCGGCGTCGCCCTGGTGCCGGCGTCGGTGCGCTACATGCGTCGCCGCGGCGTCGTCTACCGCCGGCTGCGAGAGGACTCGCCGCTAATGACGGTGCTGCTCGCGTGGCGGGCGGCCAACCGCAGCGCATGCCTCGCGCAATTCGTCGCCACGGCGCGCGCGTCGGTCCGCGGGACCGCAGCGGGGCGCCGGGTAGCCGCGGCGGCAATGTCATAATCGTCCGATGCTGGTCCACCCGCAATTCGATCCGGTCGCCATCCACCTGGGCCCGCTTGCGGTGCGCTGGTACGGGCTGATGTACCTGGTCGGGTTCGTGCTGTTCGTAGTCTTAGGCAAAATACGCGCGCGCCAAAACCTCCTCACCGGCTGGCATCCGCGCGACGTCGACGACATGCTGTTCTACGGCGTCTTCGGCGTGATCCTGGGCGGCCGTCTCGGCTACATCCTCTTCTACAAGCCGATGTACTACGTGGCGCATCCGATGGAAACGCTCGCCCTCTGGCAGGGAGGCATGAGCTTTCACGGCGGCTTCCTGGGCGTTCTGATCGCGCTCCTGGTCTATGCCCGGATTCGGCACAAGCGCTGGCTGGACGTGACCGACTTCGTCGCGCCGCTGATCCCTCTGGGGCTCGCGTTCGGAAGGCTGGGCAACTTCATCAACGGCGAGCTCTGGGGACGGGTCACCGACCCGGGAGCGCCGTGGGCGGTCCTGTTTCCGCAGGCGGCGGACGAGGACAAAGCCTGGATGGCCGCGCACGCGCAGCAAGCGCTCGCACGCAGTCTCGCCGAAGTGTACGAGCGCACCGGCATGCTGCCACGCCATCCGTCGCAACTCTATGAAGCCGGGCTAGAGGGACTCGCGCTGTTCGCGCTGCTCTGGCTATACGCCCGCCACAGGCGCCCGCTGGGGGCAGTGTCGGGCCTGTTCCTGGTCGGCTACGGCGCGTTCCGTTTTACCGTCGAGTTCGCGCGCGAGCCCGACAACTTCCTGGGGCTGCTGGCGTTCGGATGGTCGATGGGACAGTGGCTGTCGCTGCCGATGATCGTCGCGGGCGTCGCGTTGATGGTCTGGGCGTACGCCCGAGCCCGACGAACCGAGCAGACGATCATCGGCTAGAGCCTCAACACGCCCGCGATCCGGCCAGCTACTCGATTCGCCGGTAGTCGCCGTCGAGCGGATCGCCGAACCCGCTGCCCGCGCTCTGAGTCGCAAGCCGGCGGCCCAGATTGATCGGCAACAGCAGCAGCGCGATCGCGAGCAGATCGGAGAGGATCCCCGGAAGGATGAACAGCATCGCGGCCAGGACCTTGCGTCCGCTGTCGACCAGCCCGCGCATCAGCGGCTGATCGCCGCGAAGCGCGCCCAGCGTCCGGGCGCGGAAGCCGCCGCGCTCGTGGCGCAGCAGCAGCGTGCCAACGGCGGCCGACGCCAGCAGCCATACCAAGGTCGGGACGCCGGTCCAGCGCGCGAAGCGCATCGTGACCATCAGGTCGATGACCGGGAAAGACAGTAAAATGAACAGTACGATAAAGCGCATGGAGGCTCCTTGTCGCCGGCCGCGGCTCCGGAGAGGCCCGCACAGGGGCCCGGGGCGTTGATCCTGGTACTGACCACGCTGCCGGAACGATCCGCGGCGGAAGCACTGGCACGCGAACTGCTTGAAGCCCGGTTGGCGGCGTGCATTCACGTCGGCGCGACGTTGCGCTCACTGTACCACTGGCGCGGAGAAATCGAAACGGCCGATGAAACGCAACTGGTGATCAAGACGCGCGACGCACTTTATGCGGCGCTGGAGGCCGCAATCCTGGCGCGCCATCCGTACGAACTTCCGGAGATTGTCGTTGTCCCGATCAGCCATGGACTTCCAGCCTATCTGCAGTGGATCGCGGCCGAAACCTCGCCTCAGCGTGATTGAGCGCGCGGCGAGGGTGCTGGCATTCGGCGCGGTGCTGGCACTGGCGTTGCCGGCTCTGGGCCAGGTCCATCCGCTCTCGCCGGACAAGGCCTTTCTTTTCTCGGCCAAGGCGCTGGATGCGCAGACGGTCGAAGCGCACTTCACCATCGCCGACGGCTATTACCTGTATCGCGACAAGATTCACTTCGCGATCGACCCGGCGAGCGGCGCGCTGCTGACGCCGGCGCTGCCCGCCGGCAAGATCAAGCAGGACGAGTTTTTCGGTCGGGTCGAGACCTACCGCGGCAGCGTGACCGTCAATCTGGCAGTCCGGAATTTCACCCCCGGCAAGCCGCTGATCATTCACGCCGAGTCGCAGGGATGCGCCGACATCGGCATCTGCTATCCGCCGACGACGCAGACGGCGACGGTCGCACTTCCGGTGGGAAGCGTCGCTCCGAGCGCCCCCGAGGCGCCGAAAAAAACCTGGTTCAACTGAGCAAGCTGCAGGTGAGTAAGCAAGCACTCGCTATCGTATCCGATGGCGCCGCGGCTTCGTAATCACCTCATCCTTGGTACGGCCGCGGTAGTCGCTCTGGCGGCCGGCATCGGTCTAGCCCTGTTCGATCGCACGCCGGCCGACACCTCCGCCCTATGGGCGCTGTCCTTGCCGGACTCGGCGGGGCAACCCCAGCCGCTGGCGCAGTGGCACGGCAAGGTGCTGGTGGTCAATTTCTGGGCGACATGGTGCGTGCCCTGTCGCGAGGAAATGCCGGATCTCGTCCGCGCTCAGAATGAATATGGCGCTAAAGGACTGCAAATCGTAGGCATCGCCGTCGATAATGCTGACAAAGTGCAGCAATTCGGCAAAGAGCTCGGGCTGAATTATCCGGCGCTGATCGGAGGCTACGGCGCGATGGACCTGTCAAAAGACTTGGGCAATAGCCTGGTTGCTTTGCCGTTCACCTTGATCCTGGACCGGCAGGGCAAGGTCGCCTACACGCACCTCGGCCCGGTCAAACCCGGCAAGTTACGGGATGTGATCACGAAGCTGCTTTGATCGCCGCCTCTCGGCGGAACGGTCCCGCGCTCGGCCGGATGCCCGTCGCGGACCCTGTCCGGCGGCGGCGCTGGCTTACCGATCGTGCAGTGCAAAACCGGCCAAACGCTGGACAACATGAGCGTATCTCCTGCAAACTCGTCGTCTACGAGGGCAAGGGGGCCCCCAATTCATGGCTGGACAAAAGCGCACAAGCGCTAAGGCGGCAAGCAACGTCCGCCGGCTGCGCAGCGACGCTGCAGTGCTGGTGCTGCACGGTCCGAATCTGAATCTCCTCGGCACGCGGGAGCCGGCAGTCTACGGGCACGACACGCTCCGGGACATCGATGCCCGCCTCGAGGCGCAGGCGCGAGCGGCCGGCGTTCGTCTGCTGACGTTCCAGAGCAACCACGAGGGTATGCTGGTCGACCGCGTTCAAGCCGCGCGCAACGAATCTGTGCGCTACGTATTGATCAATCCGGCGGCGTTCACCCATACCAGCGTCGCGCTGCGCGACGCACTGGCCGCGGTGGCGATTCCCTATATCGAAATCCACCTGTCCAACGTCCATGCCCGCGAGCCATTCCGCCACCACTCTTATTTCTCGGACAAGGCCGTGGGCACGATCGTCGGCCTGGGACCGCTGGGATACGAGCTGGCGCTCCAATTTGCGCTACGCCAGCTCAAGGCGAGCTAGACCCCAAGCCCGGACGGACACGCGATGGATCTGCGCAAACTTAAGACATTGATCGAGCTGGTCGAAAGCTCGGGTATCGCGGAGCTCGAGATCGCCGAGGGCGAGGAGCGGGTCCGGATCACTCGCGCGCTGGCGCCTTCCACCCATCACCACCCGCTGCCGGCGCAGCACGCGAGCCCGATGCCGGCCGCCCACGCCCCGGCGCCGGCGGCACCGCAGGAACCCGAAGGGCATACGATCAAATCCCCGATGGTCGGGACTTTCTATCGCTCCGCCTCCCCCGGCGCCAAAGCCTTTGTCGACATCGGCGACAGCGTGCAGGTCGGCGATCCGCTTTGCATTATCGAGGCGATGAAGCTGATGAACGAGATCGAGGCCGACCGGGCCGGCGTGGTCAAGGCGATCCTGGCCGAGAACGGGCAGGCCGTGGAATACGGCCAGCCTTTGGTGATCATCGGCTGACGCGGACGCTGCCGGCGCGCGATTCGCTTGACGGCGGATCGCGCGGACCGCGTCGTGCCTGCCTATCCCCCGCCCCGTGGCAACCAAATCCGCCGGACAGCTGTTCGACAAGGTGCTCATCGCCAATCGCGGCGAAATCGCGTTGCGCATTCAGCGCGCGTGCCGAGAGATGGCCATCAAGACGGTCGTCGTCCACTCGGAAGCCGACGCGGACGCCAAATACGTGCGCCTGGCCGACGAGTCGGTATGCATCGGCCCACCGCCGTCGGCGCTGAGCTATCTGAACATTCCCGCGATCATCAGCGCGGCCGAAGTCACCGACGCGCAGGCGATTCATCCCGGCTACGGCTTTCTGTCGGAAAACGCCGACTTTGCCGAGAAGGTCGAGAAAAGCGGCTTCGTCTTTATCGGGCCGCGGCCCGACACGATCCGGCTGATGGGCGACAAGGTCAACGCCAAGATCGCGATGGCCAAGGCCGGCATCCCTATCGTGCCGGGCTCCGAAGGCGCGCTGCCCGACGACTCGAAGGAAATCGTCAAGATCGCCCGGGCCGTCAAGTACCCGGTGATCATCAAGGCCGCCGGTGGCGGCGGCGGGCGCGGCATGCGGGTCGTGCATACCGAGGCCGCGCTGCTTCCCGCGGTCAGCCTGACCCGCTCGGAAGCGGGCGCGGCGTTCGGCAACCCGACCGTGTATCTGGAAAAGTATCTGGACAAGCCGCGCCACATCGAAATCCAGGTGCTGGCCGACGAGCATAAGAACACGGTGTATCTGTTCGAGCGCGACTGCTCGATGCAGCGCCGCCATCAGAAGATTATCGAGGAAGCGCCCGCGCCAGGGATTCCGCTGCGTTTGCTGACGCGCATCGGCGAGCGCTGCGCGGAAGCGTGTCGCAAGATCAACTACCGCGGCGCTGGCACATTCGAGTTCCTGTACCAGGACGACGAATTCTTCTTCATCGAAATGAACACGCGCATCCAGGTCGAGCATCCGGTGACCGAGATGATCACCGGCATCGACATCGTCCAGCAGCAGATCCGCGTCGCCGCCGGCCAGCGGCTGACGATCCGGCAACGCGACGTCGTCCGGCGCGGGCACGCGATCGAATGCCGGATCAACGCCGAGGATCCGGATACGTTTGCGCCTTCGCCGGGCCGGATCACTTCGTATCACGCGCCGGGCGGGCCGGGCATACGGGTCGATTCGCACGTCTATCACAATTATTTCGTGCCGCCGAACTACGACTCGATGATAGGCAAGGTGATCGCGTACGGCGATACGCGCGAGCAGGCGATCGCCCGCATGCGCGTGGCGCTGTCGGAAATGGTCGTCGAGGGCATCAAGACCAATATTCCGCTGCATCAGGAACTGCTGCTCGACGATTCGTTCCTGCGCGGCGGGACCACGATTCACTATCTCGAGCAGCGGATGGCAAAGCGCAAGCAGACTGCATAGGCCGAGCTCGTCGATGCCGTTTGTCGCATTGCGCTTCGATGCGCCCGCCGCGACCGCCGAGGCCTGGTCCGACGCGATGCTCGCCGCCGGCGCGGCATCGGTCGATGCCGCCGATGCGCACGCTGGCACCGGCGACGAGACGCCGCGCTACGGCGAGCCGGGAGATACCGGCGCACTGTGGGCGCTCTGCCGGCTGACCGCGCTGTTCGCCGCGGACGCCGATGTCGAAGCCAGCGTTCGCCGCGCTGCGGCGGCGCTCGGCCTCGAGGCGCCTCTCTTCACCCTGGAAACCTTGTCCGAGCAGGATTGGGTCCGGCGCACGCAGGCGCAGTTCGGGCCGCTGCAGATTGCCGACAAGCTATGGGTCATACCCTCGTGGTGCGAGCCCGTCGACCCGCAGGCGATCAATCTCGAGCTCGACCCCGGCCTCGCGTTCGGCACCGGCAGCCACCCGACGACGCGGCTTTGCCTGCGCTGGCTCGCCGCGCACCTCGAGCCTGGACAGTCGGTGCTCGATTACGGTTGCGGATCGGGCATTCTCGCCATTGCCGCGGCCAAGCTCGGCGCGGCGGCGGTCACCGGAACCGACGTCGACCCGCAGGCGATCGAATCCAGCCGCGCCAACGCCGCGCGCAATGGCGTCAGCGCGCAGTTCACGCTTCCCGATGCGCTTGCGCCGGAAAAGGTCGACGTCGTCGTCGCCAATATCCTGGCAAACCCGCTGCGGCTGCTCGCGCCGGTGCTCGCGGCGCGTGTCCGGGACGGCGGCGCGATCGTGCTTTCCGGCATACTCGAAGAGCAGGTCGCCGTCGTGAGCGGGGCGTATCGCCGATGGTTTACACTCGGCGCATGGGGGACCGACGACGGATGGGTGGCATTGACCGGACGGCGGAACATGCGGGCAATGAGGTCGAGGCGTGATCGTGGCTGAAGAAAAATACACGCGCTGCCCCGGCTGCAAGACGATTTTCCGCGTGAGCTCGCAGCAGCTCGCGATGCGCGAAGGGCAGGTCCGCTGCGGACATTGCCGCACGGTGTTCGACGGCGAGCTCGCATTGGTTTCGCTGGCGCCGCGCGTGCGCGGGCCCGACGACGAGGCGCAGCTCTCCGAAGCGGAGCTCGGGCCGCCGACGGTGACCTTGCGCAGCGCCCAGGCGCTCTCCGCCGTCGACGAGGAGCCCGACGATCGCCGCGAGCCGCCGGCGGGCGACGGCGCGAACGCATCGGCGTCGATCGATCCCGAGCTTGCTTACGCCTCGCGCTTCTCGGCGTCCGAAGCGCGGCAGCGCCTGCGGCTCCCGGCCTGGGCGTATGGCCTGCTGATTCCGGTGCTGGTGATCGTCCTCGGCGCGCAGGCCTTGTTCCATTTCCGCGACGCCATCGCCGCCCACTGGCCGCAGACCAAGCCCGCGCTGATCCGGCTTTGCACCCTCGCCGATTGCCAGTTGAAGCCGCTGCAGGACATCTCCGGGCTGTCGATCGAGGCTTCCGACCTGCAGGCGGATCCGGCGCACAAGGGCTTGCTGATTCTGTCGGCAACGATACGCAACCGTGCCGCGCATGCGCTGGGCTACCCGTATCTGGAGCTGACCCTGTCCAATGCGCAGGACCAGATCGTCGTTCGCCGGGCGTTTGCGCCCGGCGAATACTTGAGCGGGGCCGCGAACCTCGACAGCGGCATCGGCGGCAACGCCGAGTTGACGGTCAAGCTGTTCATCGACGCCAGCACGACCTCGCAAGCCGGCTATCAGGTCTACCTGTTCTATCCCTGAACCCACGGGAGGCCGGCCTTGCGCCAGCCGCCCAGGTTTCCGCGGTGTCCGTCGGCGTCCTTGTTGCCCTCGAACCCTTCCAATACGTTGAACGCGCGCGTGTATCCGGCGGCCGCTGCCGCGCGCGCGGCGCTGTCCGAACGATGGCCGCTGCGACACAGAAACAGGACCGGCGCATCGGTTTCGCCGACCGTCCGACGCAGCTCGTCGACGAACTCTTGATTGCGCGTGCCGTCGGGATAGGTATTCCATTCGATCAGCGCGCTGCCCGGGACACGACCGACATAGTCCCATTCCGCGCGCGTACGCACGTCGATCAGCCGCGCCGCGGGTTCCGACTCGAGCAATGCCATCGCTTCGGCCGGCGTCACGGCACCGAAATAGGGCAGCGAGGCGTCGGCCGCACGACGATGCCCGGCAGCCAGCACCGATTCGGCGGCGTCGCTCATCGCGCGTGGTCGCCGGGCGCGATGTGGCGTGTCTGCCGGCAGGGGCAGCGTCCGCGCTCGCGGCAGGGGAAATTGGTCTGGCGCATCGGAAAAGTATAGCGCGCTCGGTCCCTTTCGACCCAGCACGAGCCGCCGCCGCTCGCGCCGCACCATACGGTGGCACGCGAACCCCGGCGGGAATCGATTTGGTGCGGCAACGCCGGCAATCGGGCCGTCGAGCCCCGCAAACCCTTGTTCCACCCGGTGCCAAGGGCGGCCGCTTATGGCATAGTTTCTGCTTTTTGATGCGCTGCGGAACACGCCGCTTCGGCGCAGCAATTCAACCGCTTCGCCCCATCCCAAGGAGAACCCATGGCTGCATCCGCCGACGTACTGAAAATGATCAAGGACAAGGACGTCAAGTTCGTTGATCTTCGCTTCACCGACACGCGCGGCAAGGAGCAGCATGTGCAGGTCCCGGCGAAGCAATTCACGCAGGACAAGTTCGACAGCGGCCATGCCTTCGACGGCTCCTCGATTGCCGGCTGGAAGGGGATCGAAGCCTCGGACATGCTGTTGATGCCCGATGCCGACAGCGTGCGCATCGATCCGTTCACCGAAGAAATTACGCTCAATATCACCTGTGACGTCGTCGAGCCCACCGATGGCAAGGGCTATGATCGCGATCCGCGCTCGCTGGCCAAGCGCGCCGAGGCGTATCTGAAGTCGACCGGCCTCGGAGACACCGCATACTTCGGACCCGAGCCCGAATTCTTCATTTTCGATTCGGTGACCTGGCACGTCGACATGTCGGGTTGCGCGGTCAAGATCGAGTCGGAAGAAGCGCCGTGGTCGACGGGAAGGACCGATTTCGAAGGCGGAAACTCGGCGCATCGCCCGCCGGTCAAGGGTGGTTATTTCCCCGTGCCGCCAGTCGACTCGCTGCAGGACATCCGCAATGCCATCTCGCTGTCGCTCGAGGAGCAGGGCGTCGAGGTCGAGGTGTTCCACCACGAAGTCGCCGCGGCGGGCCAGTGCGAAATCGGCACCAGGTTCAATAGCCTGGTCAAGCGCGCCGACTGGAGCCAGATCCTCAAGTACACGGTGCACATGGTCGCTCATACGTACGGCAAGACGGCGACGTTCATGCCGAAGCCCATCGTCGGCGACAACGGCTCGGGCATGCATGTGCATCAGTCGGTGTGGAAAGGCGGACAGAATCTGTTTGCCGGCAACGGCTATGCAGGATTGTCCGAGTTCGCGCTGTTCTACATCGGCGGCGTGATCAAGCACGCGAAGTCGCTCAATGCGATCACCAACCCGGGCACGAATTCGTACAAGCGTCTGGTGCCGGGGTTCGAGGCGCCGATCAATCTCGCCTACTCGGCGCGCAACCGCTCGGCGGCGTGCCGGATTCCGTACGTCAGCAATCCGAAGGGACGGCGGGTCGAAGTGCGCTTTCCCGATCCGACGGCGAATCCGTACCTCTGCTTCGCCGCGCTGCTGATGGCGGGGCTCGACGGCGTGCAGAACAAGATCCATCCGGGCGATCCGATCGACAAGAACCTCTACGATCTGCCGCCGGAAGTCGCCGCCAAGGTCCCGCATCCCTGCGCGTCGCTCGACGAGGCGCTCGACAACCTCGATCGCGACCGCGAGTACCTGACGCGCGGCGGCGTGTTTTCCAACGACATGATCGACGCGTATATCGCGCTCAAGATGGAAGAGGTCACGCGTTTCCGCATGACGACGCATCCGGTCGAATTCGACATGTATTACAGCTCCTGAAGGCGGACTAGACCGGCTGGACGGGGGCGGGGCGGCGCGCTCCCGGTTTTTGCTACACTGCGCCGATGACCCGGTGCTCGTTTCCCCCTGCGCTCGCACGCGTCGCCGCCATTGGCTGCTGCTCCGCGTTCGCGTGCATGAGCTCGACTGCGGAAGCCGCGCTTTCCGATCGCGCGAGCGACGCCGGCTGCTCGTCCAAGCCGACGCTGGTCGAAGGCAGCATGTACAAGTGCACGACACGCACCGGCAACATTGCTTACTTCAACGTTCCGGGCGCGGTCGCTTCGACGACCAGGATGCCGACGCCCGCAGGGTTCCCGAAGGTCGACGCCGGAACGCAAAAGGGCCGCGACATTCTGCGCAACAAGGTCCTGACCGACGAGCTCGCCACCGAGGAAAAACTGCTGGCCGAAGCGCGCGCCGCGTACGGCGATGGCACGCCGCCGCCGCTGCCCGATGAAAAGGCCAACGCGCAGAAGTACGCCGACCGGCTCGCTCGACTTCGCCAGACAGTGGCGCTGCACGAGAAGAACATCGAGGCTTTGAAAAGGGAGCTGGCCGCATCCCGGTGACCGAGTGTCGCTCGAACTCGAACGCGTTCGGCCGGCGCGGGCGCGGAACTTGCTACTATCGCGTACCTGTTGCACAGGTTTGCGATGTCCGGGCCGCCGCCATTTCCCCCTGCTGACGAAACGCCGCCTTCCTGCTTCGGGCTGGAGTTGCTGGCCACCTCCGTCGTGCTGCTCGATGGCGATCTCGACATCCGCTACGTCAATCCGGCAGCGGAAAATCTGTTCGAGCTGTCGAAGCGCCAGCTGATCGGCCATCCGGCGAAGTCGGTGTTCGGCGATGCGCAGGCGCTGTTCCAGGCGATCGACAAGGCGCTGGCCAACGGCGCGTCATACACCGAGCAGGAGCTCGAGATCGGCATCGGCGGCAAGGCGCGCCTGCACCTTTCGTGCACCGTTTCGATCGTCGATGTTCCCGGCGCGATCCTGCTTCTGGAATTCCGCCACATCGATCAGCAGCTGAAGATCGCGCGCGAGGAGCGCCTGCTAGAGCAGCAGCAGGCGAACCGCGACCTGATTCGCAGTCTGGCGCACGAGATCAAGAATCCGCTCGGCGGCATCCGCGGCGCGGCGCAATTGCTGGAGCGCGAGCTCGACCGCCGTCCGCTGCGCGAATATACGCAGGTGATCATCGGCGAGGCCGACCGCCTTCAGGCGCTGGTCGACCGGCTGCTGACGCCGCACCGTATGCCGAAGTACCAAAGCGTCAACATTCACGAGATTCTGGCGCGAGTGGGCACGGTGGTGCAGGCGGAATTTCCGCGGATCGCGATTCTTTCCGATTTCGATATCAGCCTGCCCGAGTTCGAAGGCGATCCCGAGCAGCTGACGCAGGCGATATTCAATGTCGTGCGCAACGCGGCGCAGGCGCTCGAGGGGGTGCTTGGCGTGCCGCAGATCCGCCTGACGACGCGCGTCGCGCGCGGCGTGACGCTGGCCAAGCGGAGGTACCGGCTGGCGCTCGCTCTGCTGGTCGAGGACAACGGGCCCGGCGTTCCCGAGTCGATCCGCGACCGCATCTTTTTTCCGCTGGTATCCGGCCGCGAAGGCGGCAGCGGACTCGGGCTGACGATCGCGCAGACCTTCGTCACTCAGCATAACGGCGCGATCGAATGCGAAAGCGTTCCCGGACATACGACGTTCACCATTTTGCTGCCGCTGGAGTTCAGCCGCGGTAGCGCGTAGATTGTGAGAGATGCGATGCTCGCCAATGACCCGATCTCGATGACCCGCGGCGAACCGGCGGCAGCCGTATGGATCGTCGACGATGATCGCTCGATTCGCTGGGTGCTAGAGAAGGCGCTCTCGCGCGAAGGCATTCCGTTCCGTTCGTTCGCCTCGGCGCAGGAAGCCGCGCAGGCGCTGCAGCACGACCAGCCGCAGGTGCTGGTGTCCGACATCCGGATGCCCGGCGAAACCGGCCTCGAGCTGCTCGCCAGCATCAAGGCGCGGCATCCGCGGCTTCCGGTGATCATCATGACCGCGTATTCGGATCTCGACAGTGCGGTATCGGCGTTTCGCGGCGGCGCGTTCGAATATCTGCCCAAGCCGTTCGACGTTGATCACGCGGTCGCGCTGATCCGCCGTGCCAGCGCCGATGTCCCGGCTGCCACGGCCCCGGCGAGCGCCGTCGCCGATGCCGCCGAGATGCTGGGGCAGGCTCCGGCGATGCAGGAAGTTTTTCGCGCGATCGGACGCCTGTCGCATTCGCATGCGACGGTGCTGGTCACCGGGGAGTCGGGCACCGGCAAGGAGCTGGTCGCGCGCGCGCTGCACCGGCACAGTCCACGCGCCTCAGCGCCGTTTGTCGCGATCAATACCGCGGCCATCCCGAAGGACCTGCTGGAATCGGAATTATTCGGGCACGAACGCGGCGCATTCACCGGCGCGCAAAGCGCCCGCCGCGGCCGCTTCGAGCAAGCCGAAGGCGGCACGCTGTTTCTCGACGAGATCGGCGACATGCCTCCGGACCTGCAGGTGCGCCTGCTGCGCGTGCTTTCCGACAGCGAATACTACCGGGTCGGCGGCCACGCTCCGCTGAAGGCCAATGTGCGCATCATCGCGGCGACGCACCAGAATCTGGACGAGCGCGTGCGGCAAGGGCTGTTTCGCGAAGACCTGATGCACCGGCTCAACGTCGTGCGCCTGCGCCTGCCGCCGTTGCGCGAGCGTGGCGAGGATATCGCGCCGCTGGCGCGGCATTTCCTGCGCAAGAGCGCGCGCGAGCTCGCCGTCGAGCCGAAGCAGCTGACCGATGCGGCATTGAAGCTGCTGGCGACCTTCGAATTCCCCGGCAATGTTCGCCAGCTCGAGAATATCTGCCACTGGCTGACGGTAATGGCGCCCGGGCAACGGGTCGATGCCGCCGATCTGCCGCCGGACGTGCGCAGCGCATCGGGCGCGAGTGCGCATGACGGCGAAGGCAATTGGCAGCAGGCGCTCGATCGCGAGCTCGCACAGGCGCTCGCGCGCGGCGAGCGCTCCGTGGCTGACAGGCTGGAAAAGGAATTCGAGCGCACGCTGATCGTGCGCGCGCTGGCCCACACCGGCGGACGCCGGATGGAAGCGGCGCAATGGCTGGGCTGGGGACGCAACACCCTGACGCGCAAGATCCAGGAACTGAAGCTCGACCCTGACAAGGATTGAGCGGCCATGCCGCCAGCTCTGTTGCTACAAACGCCGCATCCAGAAGCTTCCTCCCGCGAACGCGCGCCCATCGGGAAATGCCAGTGCCGTCTTGACGAGTTCCGGGAAGCGCCAGAAAGCGTAGCTGCATCCGAACACTACGCGGAAGGCTCCTGAGTACATCAGCAGCGCGCGCAACAAATATTGTTCGTTCCAGCTTCGATTTTCGTTCAGCACCCAATCGCGGGGATAGTCATGCGGCAGGAATACGTCGTGCACGTGAATGTTTACTCCGGCAGCCAGCTGCGGCAGAACTTCGAAGTAGAGAAAGTTGACGTCACTTCCGGTCTTCGCAACGTGCGAGGAGTCGATGAACAGGACGTCGCCCGCCTGCAGACGCGCGAACTCCGCCATCGGCACGTCCTGAACCTTCGCCTCGATCAGCCGCGAGAGACCCGAAACTCGGTTGCGGAGAAAGGACCGCGGATAGGGCTCGATACAGGTCACGTCGACGCCGCAGTCGAGGCGGCGGCGATTGACGTCGGCGATGAGCAGCGAGGAAAAACCGGAGCCGACTTCGATGACGCGACGTGGCGACCAGGCCTGCAGCAAGACGAATAGCGCGCGAGAATCGAGCCAGCTGAATTGACTGTTGTTCGTGAAGAAGGTGTTCAGTGTCGGTGTCTCCAGGCCTTCATCGGGATAGTCGTAGAGGGGATGAAAGCGCGGAAAATCGCGCGTCAGGATCTCGGCGTGGGATTCATCGTTGAAGTCGATCCCGTGAACTGCCGGGTGTTGCGGCCACACCCGCGCCGGCTCGAGCCGGTCTGGATCGACGACAGGCGAATAGAAATGTCCCGGCGGGAACGCGGCCGATTTCGCGCGAGTCATCGCGACATCATGCGCGCGCAGCAGCTCTCACGGCAATATTGAGTTGGGCTTCGATGCGGTTACGTCGGACGGGACCAGACTTGGTTCGGTACCGTCGCGGGATTCCTCGAATCCGAACCACCCGGGAGCCAGAACGAGGTATCCGTCCACAATGCCGGTGGCGTCATCGGGCGCGGCTCGAAACGGCGTGGAGTTCGGGTCGGCCAGAACATAGAGACTGTCGCGATGCCGGTGCCCATCCTCCAGCTCGCGGATTCGTCGCGCTGTCGCATCCGCCACGCGCTCTACCGAATAGCGCGCGAACGAACCGGTGTTGATTTTCATGCCATGGTCGGCAGCAAACAATGCAAGTGAACCGAAATCTTTGGGCACCGGGAGTGAAGGAACGAACAGTATCGTTGTGTAATGCCTTGCCGCTGCATTCCAGAAGGGCGACTTGAGCGGATTGGTTCGTTGCGCCGGCTCGTCGATGAAATGCTGGTGAAAGTAATGATTGAGCGTAACGAATCGTGGCGATAGGTCGGCGATTTGCAACGCTAGACCAATCCCCAGGATCGCCGTGGCGGCGAGCGGCGAGTAATTGCGGACGATAAGCGCCGGTATTGCCAGCACCAACGCGTAGTAAGCAACCCAGAGCAGACGCCCCGATCCGCGGACCATCGCCACGAAATTGAGTATTTCCAACGGAACCGGAACATTCAACAAGATGCGGTTGCCCCATGCGATCTGATTGGAAAGCGCCATCAGCCAAAGTCCCAGCGAAACGATCAGCAGCGGGAGATAAGCCTTTGCAACGGGAAAGGCGCGGGATCGCAGCAGAGGCAGCAAGGCGACGGGCGTCATCGCGAGCACGCCAAAGCCCAGATAGTTGAATCCTTCGAACTCGGAGCCGGGAATGACGGGCAGCCCAGGCAGGAAAAGCGACCCCCATTGCGGATTCCACAGGGAATTCAAGTTGGCGGCATAGCGGCCGTAGTAGGCGGCGCCGCCGGAGAATGAGCTCGTCGGTATCGTGAAGTACCCGGCGAGCCACATCGTCCCCAGAAGCGGGACGGCAATGAGCAGGGTCGACCGCAGGGTGTCGCGGGTCGTCGCCGTATGATCAATCCAGCGCCGCCGCGCCGCATCGGCGAACGCGACCGCGAGCACCATGTACAGCAGATACGCGTGGATCAGTGCA
>DASYJB010000093.1:0-4086 GCA_035996965.1 Casimicrobiaceae bacterium
CTGGCCGGCGCGATCGGCCCCGCCAGCGCGGACTTTGTCGGGCGCAGCTTGAGCCGTGGCGCGGACGAAAACGCGCAGCTGATCGTGCTGCAGATCGACACGCCGGGCGGACTCGACCGGTCGATGCGGCAGATCATCCAGGACATCCTGGCCTCGCCCGTTCCCGTGGCCGCCTTTGTCGCGCCCAGCGGCGCCCGCGCCGCGAGCGCCGGGACCTACATCCTGTACGCCAGCCATGTCGCTGCGATGGCGCCCGGCACCAATCTGGGCGCGGCAACGCCGGTCAGCATCGGCATGCCTTCCTCACCCTCGCCCGCGCCGGCAACGCCCGCCTCCAAGCCCTCCGATGCGGGCAAACCGGACAAGACCGACGGCGGCCAGGCCGCCGATGAAGGCACGATGACCAAAAAAGCCGTCCACGACGCGGCGGCGTATATCCGCTCGCTCGCGCAACTGCGCGGTCGCAATGTCGAATGGGCCGAGCGCGCCGTGCGCGAATCGGTCAGCCTGTCGGCCGACGAAGCACTCGCCCAGCATGTGATCGATTTGACCGCGCGCGACGTGCCGGAGCTCCTGACGAAGCTCAACGGGCGCAAGCTCGTCACCGCCGGCGGCGAGCGCATCCTCGCGACTTCGGGTGCGGCGACGACCACGGTGGCCCCCGACTGGCGCACGCGATTCCTGGCGATCATCACCGATCCCAGTGTCGCGCTGATGCTGCTGATGGCGGGGATCTACGGCCTGTTCTTCGAATTCTGGAATCCCGGCCTGGCGCTGCCGGGCGTGCTCGGCGCGATCTGCCTGCTGCTCGGGCTCTTCGCACTGCAGATGCTGCCGGTCAACTATGCCGGCCTCGCGCTGGTGCTGCTCGGCATCGCGTTCATTGTCGCCGAGACGTTCCTGCCCGCCTACGGCTCGCTCGGCGTCGGCGGAATCGTGGCATTCGCCATCGGCGCAGTCATGCTGATCGACACCGATGTGCCAGGTTTCGGCGTGCCGTACTGGCTGATCGCGACGCTGGCCGCCATCACGGGGCTGTTCGTCTTCTTCGTCGCCGGCGCCGCGGTCAAGGCGCGGCGCCGTCCGATCGTGACCGGCCACGAGCAGCTGATCGGCAGCATCGGGGTCGCGCTGGACGACCTGGAGACCGAGGGCTGGGCACGCATCCACAGCGAGCAATGGCGCGTGACCAGCCCGGTGCCGATCAAGCGCGGCCAGCGCGTGCGCGTGACGGCGCGCAGCGATCTGCTATTGTCGGTATTGCCCGTCACGGAAGCCGATCAAGGAGCGTGAGCATGGCCATCGGAGTGGGATTCGGCACGATCGTCATCATCGTCATTCTGGTGATCATGATGTCGTTTCGCGTGCTGCGCGAATACCAGCGCGCGGTCGTATTCATGCTCGGCCGATTCTGGAAGGTCAAGGGGCCCGGCTTCTTCCTGCTGGTTCCGGTGATCCAGCAGATGGTCCGGATCGACCTGCGCACGGTGGTGATGGACGTGCCGCCGCAGGATGTGATCACCCGCGACAATGTCTCGGTCAAGGTCAACGCGGTCGTGTACTTCCGCATCCTCGACCCGGCCAAGGCGGTGATCCAGGTGGAGAACTATTACCAGGCGACCAGCCAGCTCGCGCAGACGACTTTGCGCGCCGTGCTCGGCAAGCACGAGCTCGACGAGCTCTTGTCGGCGCGCGAAAAGCTCAACCTCGACATCCAGCAGGTGCTCGACAGCCAGACCGAGGCCTGGGGCATCAAGGTATCGACGGTCGAAATGAAGGACGTCGACCTGAACGAGACGATGATACGTGCGATCGCGCGCCAGGCCGAGGCCGAGCGCGAGCGGCGCGCCAAGATCATCCATGCCGAAGGCGAATTGCAGGCGTCGGAAAAACTGCTGCAGGCGGCGCAGATGCTCTCGAAGCAGCCGCAGGCGATGCAGCTTCGCTACCTGCAGACGCTGGCCAATATCGCCGGCGACAAAAGCTCGACCATCGTCTTCCCGCTGCCGATCGACCTGTTGAGCGCGATGGCGAGCAAGCGGACCGAGCCCCCGGCGCCCTGAGCTGAGCAGGCCGGCTGGCTTCCGGCGTCCCTGCGCTTTCGGCGCTGCCGCGCCCTGCGCCTTGCGGCACTTGCCGCCCCGGGCCGGTGCCGCCGCGCGCGTCCGTCGGCCGCTGAATCATCCCGAATCAAGGCCTTAGACCAATGGCATATCGCTTGCTTGCTTTTGCCGCGAGGCGGGCTCGGCCTCGGCACCAAATCCCGGGCCCGCGGCGAAAATCACAAGCGGGGAGTTCCTATGATGGTTTCCGTGTGGTGGCTGGTCTGGGTGTTTCTGGCGGGCGGGTATTCCGGCTTCCTGCTGCTTGCGTTGCTGCGCACCGGCGACGACCGCGAAGAAGGCGCCCACGAAGCGCTGATGGCGCATCGCGCCCTTTCGTGGCGTCACGGCCGCGAGCGCCGCGGTTTTATCGCGCCCAACCCGTAAGCTCGCGGCGCCGGCGCTTTCCCTCGCCGGCCGCGAGGCTTGCTGCCCTTCGACCGCTTCGCCTAGGGTGTGACGACCCGCACGGCGTTGCCCAGGATTTCGTACAACGCGTAATAACTTCCTTGCAGGCCGCTGATCCCAGGCAGGTAATCGAGCGCCCGGGCCGGCCCGCGCGACGGTATGCCGGTCGCCGCAGGCACGGTGGCGATGCCGGCCGCCGCAAACTCCGCCGTGGCGCGCCGCATGTCGAAAGCGTGCGCGACCAGCACCACCCGGCCGATCCCCGCTGCGCGCAACACTGCCGCTGAGTATTGCGCGTTCTCGTGCGTCGTACGCGATCGGTTCTCCGCCCAGCGCACCGGAACGCCGAACTCGTGCTGCAACGCCTCTTGCATCAGTTCGGCCTCGGTGGTCCCGCCGTAGGTCGATCCGCCGGTGACGAGCACCGGCAGACCGGTGAGCCGGGCGATGCGGGCGCCGTAACGTACGCGCTCGAGTGTCAGCGTCGCGAGCGTATCCCCACCGTAATCGGGCGCGTCGCGGCGCGTGCCGCCGCCAAGGATGACTATCGCCTGCGCTTGCGCCGCGCGACTGCGATCGAACGGCGCAGCGATATCGAGGCTGCGTATCAGCAGCGCCGCAACCGCGGGTAGCGAAAGCAGCAGCAGCGACAATACCCCCGTCCACGCCAGGCCCGCACCGAGCCGGGGACTCCGCCGCCACAAGGCAAGACCCAGCAATGCCAGCAGAAGCGGCCCGGTCGGAGGAAGGACCAGCCCCTTGAGCACGGCCTTGACCCAGATCGGATCGATCACCTGCGATGCTTTCGCGTACGGCGAGAGGCCGAGTGCGCTTTAGCGCGCCTGTTGCAGCAGAGCCCGCAGATGGCTTGCCGGAACGGCGTAGGTGATGCCCGAAGGCTGCGTCAGAGCAGCCTCCTTGGTTCCCTGCACGAACACCTTGTTGATGACGCCGATGACCTCTCCCGTTGCCGGATCGTAGAGCGGACTGCCGCTGTTTCCCGGATACGCGGTCGCGTCCAGCTGGAACACCGGATATTGCCCGGAGGAAAGCCGGCGTATGGTCTGCGGGCTCAACTCCCCGGCGCGCGGCAACGGAATCGCGATCGGCGTCACCGAGGCGATGATCGCGCGATGCGTGGCTGGATGCGGTCCGAGAACTGCCCCTATCGGATATCCGGTGAACAGGACTTCCTGCCCTTCCTTCACGTCGCCCGATTGGCCCAGTTTCAGGGGCCGCAGCGCCGGCCCGGAAATCTTCAGCAGTGCCAAATCGGAGTCGGCATCGGTCGCCACCTGCGTCGCTTCCCGAACTTGCGCCTTATTGGGGTCGTCCTTGTCGGGCAGCGGAATCAGGATCGCGAGCGTCTCTCGCTGCGCCGGGTCGAGCACCTTCGGCAGCACATGCGCATTGGTGACGATCAGCGAGCCGTCCTCCACGGCGAATCCGGTGCCGAGAAACTGGAACTGCGGCGAGCGGGTGCGTTCGAACGTGCCGACGGCGACGACCGACCCCTTGACCCGCTGGATGGTCTCGATCGCACCCGCCCGCGCCGGCGGCGCGGCGGTCAGCGCGA
>DASYJB010000094.1:0-7616 GCA_035996965.1 Casimicrobiaceae bacterium
CGAAGACATGGTTCGACGCGCTGATGCTCGGCTACTGCGCCGTCATTTGTCTGTTGCTGCTGGCGGTGCTCGGCATGGCGGTCTATACCTCATTCATCAAACTGTGGCCGTACGACAAATCGTTCAGCCTCCGGCATTACACGTTCGGGCTGGTCGACGGCGGCGTCATCGTCTCGTTTTTCAACAGCCTCAAAATGGCGTTGTTGACGGCAGTCGTCGGCACGATGCTCATCTTCGGAGCTGCCTATCTGGTCGAGAAGACTCGCGGCGTGGGCGCGCTGCGCGCGCTTTTCCGCCTCCTTGCCGCGATTCCGATGGCGGTGCCCGGGATGGTGCTTGGACTCGGCTACATACTGTTTTTCAACCATCCCGACAATCCGCTGAACTGGCTCTACCACGGCATGACCATCCTGGTGCTGTCGACGATCATCCACTACTACACATCCAGCCATCTGACCGCGGTCACTGCGCTCAAGGCGCTAGACAACGAGTTCGAGGCCGTGTCGGCATCGTTGAAGGTGCCTTTCTACAAGACCTTCTTCCGCGTCACCGTCCCGGTGTGCCTGCCGGCGATCCTCGACATCGGCCGCTATCTGTTCGTCAATGCGATGGTGACCATCTCGGCGGTCGTCTTCCTGTACTCGCCCCAGACGCAGCTCGCCTCGGTGGCCATTCTTTCGCTGGACGAGGCCGGCGAGATCGGACCGGCCGCGGCGATGGCGACGCTGATCGTCATAGCGTCCACGACGGTATGCCTTCTTTACGCGGTGATCACGCGGCTGCTGCTGACCCGTACGCAGCAATGGCGCAAGCCGGCGACAGTCTGACCTCCCGATTCGGAAGAAACCCAATGAGCAATTGCGACCGCGACCCCATATTGCTGACGCCAGGCCCCCTGACGACCTCGCTCGCCACCAAGGCGGCGATGCTGCGCGACTGGGGCTCATGGGATGCAAGCTTCAACGCGGTGACCGCACGCGTGCGCGCGCGGCTGACCGCGGTCGTCAACGGCGAAGGCACGCATGTCTGCGTGCCGATGCAGGGCAGCGGCACGTTCTCGGTCGAAGCGGCGGTCAACACGCTGGTGCCGCGCAGCGGGCATCTGCTGGTCCTGATCAACGGCGCCTACGGCAAGCGGTTCGCCCGGCTGACCGAGATGATGGGGCGCAGGCTGTCGGTATTCGAAACCGCCGAGGATGTCCCGACCACCGCCGCCGACGTCGCCAGGAAGCTCGACGCCGATCCGTCGATCACCCACGTCGGCTTGATCCACTGCGAAACCTCGACTGGGATCCTGAATCCGTTGCCGGAGATCGCCGACGCGGTTGCGCAGCGCGGCCGGCGCCTGATCATCGACGCGATGAGCTCGTTCGGCGCGATTCCGATCGACGCCGGCGCCGTGCCGTTCGACGCGCTGATCGCCGCATCGGGCAAGTGCATCGAAGGTCCGCCGGGCATGGGCTTTGTCTTCGCGCGCAAGAGCGCGCTCGAGCAATGCGCTGGCAACTCGACCTCGCTGTCGCTCGATCTGTACGACCAATGGGCGTACATGGAAAAGACGACGCAGTGGCGCTATACGCCGCCGACGCATGTCGTCGTCGCCCTCGATGCGGCGCTCGAGCAATATCTGGCCGCAGGAGGGCAGCCGGCGCGACTCGCGCGATATACGGCCAACTGCGAGACGCTGATCGCAGGGATGAAGGAAATGGGCTTCCGGCCGTTTCTCGATGCGCGAATCCAGGCGCCGATCATCGTGACCTTCCACGCGCCGGCGGATCCGCGCTATGCGTTCAAGGCGTTCTACGACAAGGTGCGCGACAAGGGCTTCATCCTCTATCCGGGCAAGCTGACGCAGCTCGAGACGTTTCGGGTCGGATGCATCGGCGCCATCGGCCCCGACGAGATGCGTCACGCGGTCAACGCCGTACGCGATGCCTTGGCGGATCTGGGCATCCGCCAGATCGCGCCGGCCGCCGTCAAGGCCGCGTAAGCCAGGACTGCGCGCCGCCCGGCCAGGCACCGCGGCCGTTTTTCCGAGGCGCCGGCTCGAGCATCGCGTGCCGGAATGCCGACAGCGCGCGAATATCGGGGCAATCCGGCCCCAGCGCGCGGTGGCGAAGCAGGCAGTCGAGGATGACCAGGCTTGCGTCCGCCGTGACCACGTCATCGCCCGCGTCGGCAGCGATCAGCTTCGCCGCGTCGGACATCGTCAGCTGGCGATGCTCGACCGCCTCGCCGTCCTGATTCGCCGGCCTGAAATCGGCATCGAGCTCGAGGTCATAGACGAATACCGTTTCGCGCTGCAGGCCCTGCGGCTGCGCCCGGCAGACATCGATGCTGCCTTGCGGGCGCGCCTGCGCGGCGACGGTGGCCGGGATGCCGGCCTCCTCCCATGCCTCCTTGCGCAAGGTGTCGAGCACGCCGTAGCCGGTGGCGATGCCGCCGCCGACCAGATTGTCCAGCAGGCCAGGATCGATCGCCTTGGTCGGACTGCGCCGCGCGAGCCACATCGCCAGGTCGCTGCCGCTGCGCACCAATCCATTGACGTGCACGGCGTAAGTGCGAATGCCGAAATAGCGCGCCGCAGCGCGCTCGATGTCGACCAGCGGCGCGGCGCCCAACTCGGTCGCGACGGCATATCGCTCGTCGCGCCAGGCGGACAGCAGCCCTTCGCCGGCGAGCGCGCGAGTGACCTTTTCGACGGCGGCGGTTCGCGCGCCGCAGTCGGCGAGCGTCGCGGCAAGCCGGATCTCGTCTTCCGCACGGGCGAATACCGAAGCAAAGGCAGTCAGGCGCGCCGCGCGCGCAGGGTCGAGCCAACCGACGGTGTGGTCCGCAATGCGGAACGCGGCATACTCGCCTTGCGGTGCGGCGAGCGCTCGCACGAGCCGCGCGTGGATCGCGGGTACAATGCCGTCGGCCCTCATTCGGCGATTGTATCCTTCGTCCTCGTTCGTGCCCTCCGACGTCCTTGCCCTGTTCGATCTCGATCACACGCTGCTCGCGCTCGACAGCGATGAAGCCTGGGTCGAGTTTCTGATCGGCGAGGGCGCGCTGGATCGCGCCGTGTTCGAGCAGGCCAACATCGCGATCGTCGATCGCTATCGACGTGGCGAAGTCGGGGTGCTGGAATTCACCGAGTTCTACCTGACGACGCTCAAAGGTCGCGATCCACCGCAGCTGAAGGCCTGGCGCACCGACTATCTGTCCCGTGCGATACTGCCGGCGATCCCGGCAACGGCGCGTGCGCTGGTCGAGCGGCATCGCGTCGCCGGCGACCTGCTGGTGCTGACGACGGCGACCAGCCGCTTCCTGACCGCCCCGATCGCTGACGAGCTCGGCTTCGAGCACCTGATCGCGACCGAGCCCGAAATGATCGCCGGCCGCTACACCGGCAAGGTGTGGGGAACGCCGAACATGCGCGAGGGCAAAGTTGTTCGCCTCGAGGCATGGCTGGCGCAACGAGGGCAGCGGTTGGACGATTTCCGCGAGAGCTGGTTCTACAGCGACTCGCGCAACGATGTTCCGCTGCTCGAACGAATCACGCATCCGATCGCGGTCAATCCCGATCCGGCGCTGGCGGCGCTGGCCCGCACCAGGGCGTGGCCGGTGATCGAAATCCGGTAAGATTCGCGGCCTCGCACCTGAAGCCCGACACTGCGATGAGCGCACGCATCCTCGATGGCAAGACGCTGGCCGCGCGGCTGAACGCTGCCTTGAGCGAGCGCGTCGCGGCGCGCGTCGCGTCGGGCTTGCCGCGGCCCGGGCTCGCCGTCGTCCAGGTCGGCGAAAACGCGGCTTCGCAGATCTATGTTCGCAACAAGCGAAAATTCACCGAAGCGGCGAACATGCTGTCGTTTTCGCACGACCTGCCGGCCGACACGTCGGAAGCCGCGCTGCTCGCGCTGATCGACAAGCTGAATGCGGACCCGACCGTGCACGGGATCCTGGTGCAGTTGCCGCTGCCGAAGCAGATCGATCCGGAGAGAGTGACCGAGCGCATCGACCCACGCAAGGACGTCGACGGGTTTCATCCTTACAACATCGGGAGGCTGGTGCTGAAGCGCCCGGTGCTGCGCCCGTGCACGCCGTACGGTTGCATGCGCCTGCTGGCCGAAACCGGCGAAGACCTGGTCGGAAAACATGCGGTGATCATCGGGCAATCGAACATCGTCGGCCGGCCGATGGCGCTGGAGCTCCTGATGGCCCGCTGCACGGTGACCGTCTGCCATTCGGCGACGCGCGATCTGCCGGGCATCGTTCGCCAGGCCGACGTGCTGGTCGCCGCGGTCGGCAAAGCCTATTTCGTCCCCGCCGACTGGATCAAACCGGGCGCCATTGTCATCGACGTCGGCATGAACCGGAATGCCGAAGGCCGGCTCTGCGGTGACGTCGACACCGCTGCCGCCGAGCGCGCGGCATGGATCACGCCGGTGCCCGGCGGCGTCGGGCCGATGACCATCGCGATGCTGCTGGCGAACACGCTGAAGGCCGCGGAGCTGCAGGACCAGTCCTGAAGCGTCCGTCCGGCTCGGCTTACCCTTATTTCGGCGGCGCGGGGAACTGCACGTACGGCGGCTTGGGTTCCTTGTCCGGCGACAAATACGCCGGCGCTTCAGTCCCGGCGGGACCGAGAGAACGGATGTAGCGGTAGACGGCGCGCAAGTCCGCATCGGTCATCGCGCGAAGGTTGAACCACGGCATCGGCGGCCGCATTTCCTCGGATTTCACGACGTACAACCACTCCAGTTCGGTCAACTTCTGCATGTACAAGCGCAGATTGACGGGGTAAGTAGTGCCCCACGGACCGCGCCAGCCGAGCTGATCGCCGACCAGCCAGTCCTTTTCGTCTACCTTGCCTCCGGTCGCCGTGTAGCCGGGCGTGTGGCAGTCGTTGCAGCCGGCGATCTGCACGATGTATCTGCCGCGGTCGGCGTCCTTGCTCGCGGCGGCCTGCGACTTCGGAGCATCCGCCGCATGCGCCGCGCACGCGAACGCGGACAGGAAGGCGAAACCGACGGCTGGGCGAGCAAGACAGGTCATCGCATTTTCCTCAGGTAATCGCTGGGACGGGCGGATCTGATCGAAAGCATCGAGGCCGGAGTCCTGCCGCAGCCATCAGGCGCCGCGCAGGTGCCAGGCCTTGGGTCGCGTAAAGGTCTGGATGCCGTAGGTCGACAGCGTCAGTCCGATGCCGGAATGACCGACGCCCGACCAGGGGAGCCGCGGGCTCACGCGGTCGCAGCAATTCCAGTACACCGAGCCCGATCTTGTTTTCGACAGGATCCGGCGCGCCCGTTTTTCGTCCGGCGTGTAAACGCCCGCGGTGAGGCCATAGTCGCTGTCGTTCATCATCAGCACGGCCTCGGAGTCGTCCTTGACCTTCTGAATGCCGATGACCGGACCGAAGCTCTCGTCCCGCATCAGGCTCATCCGGTGGTCGACTTCGGTCAGCACCGTCGGCTCGAACCAGTTGCCGTTGCGCTTGATGACCTTGCCGCCGGTCAGCAAGGTCGCACCGCGCCGTTTGGCGTCAGTCACTTGTTTTTGCAGCACATCGAGTTGCGCCCGGCGGGCGATGGGTCCGATGTAGGTCTTGTCATCGAGCGGATCGCCGATCCGATAGCCTTTGACCTCGGCGACAAAGGCTTCGACAAAAGCGTCGTGGATGCTTTCGTGCACGTAGATGCGTTCGACCGAGCAGCACGACTGCCCGGTGTTGTAGAAAGCGCCGTCAGCAATGCCGGCGGCGGCGCTCTTCGCGTCGACGTCGTCGCAGACATAGACAGGGTCCTTGCCGCCGAGCTCGAGCTGCACCTTGATCATCCGGCGGCCCGCCGCCGCGCCGATCTTGGTGCCGGTCGCGTACGAGCCGGTGAAGAAGACGCCGTCGACCGGCTGCCGCAGCAGCGCCGCACCGGTGGCGCCGCCGCCGAACACTGGAACGAAGACATCCTCCGGCACGCCGGATTCGTGCATCAGCTCGGCGATATGCCTGCCGGTCAGCGTGGCGAATTCCGAAGGCTTGTAAAGCACCGCGTTGCCGGCGAGCAGCGCCGGCACGAACACATTGGCGCCGACGAAATACGGATAATTCCATGCCGAAATGTTGGCGACGACGCCGAGCGGCTCGTGTGAGATCCGTTCCTCGAGGTTCTGCTTGACGTCGGCGAACACCTTTTCCTCGCGCAGCACGCTTGCGGCCTCGGCCAGGAAGAAGTCGAGGCGAGGCAACAGGCCGTTGAGCTCGTTTCTCGATTGCCGGATGGGCTTGCCGACCTCGAGCGTCAGCGTGCGTGCCAGCGTGTCCTGCATCGCGACGACCCGCTCTCGGAAGGCGCGGATGGCGTCGAGCCGTTTTTTGAGCGGCAGCGCCGACCAGTCGCCCTGCGCGGCGCGTGCGCGCTCGTATTTCTTGCGCACCGACGTGCTGCGGTCTTCCTCGATTTCGGCGATCGGCTCGCCGGTCGCCGGATTGGTGATTTTCATCGAGCCCTTTCGATCAATGCCTGCCGCGCGCCAGGAAGTCATCGAGGATAGGCGTGTCGTCGAGCAGGCTCGCGTCGCCCGGATCGTGGAACTCCGGATGCCATTGCACGCCGAACACGTATGAAGGTCCCGACCAGCGCAGCGCCTCGACCAGGTGGTCGGGCTCGGACCACGCTTCGACGACCAGGTCCTGCCCGAGGTCCTTGGCCGCCTGATGGTGGACCGAATTGGTTTTCGCGGTCGCGCGACCCGGATAAAGCGCCGCGAGTCCGCTGCCCGGCACGATCGCGGTCCGATGGAAGTTGGCGGCGTAGACGTCCCAGTTGCGGTGTTCGAGCGCACCCGGTCGCTGGGTCCCGATGTCCTGGTACAGCGTGCCGCCATGCGCGACGTTGATGATCTGGGCGCCGCGGCAGACGCCGAGCACCGGCTTGGCTTGCGCGACGAACGCCTTGAGCAACGCGATCTCGTAGTCGTCGCGCACGCGGTCGCCGTTCCATTCGGGACGCAGCGCCGCTTCGCCGTACGATGCGGGGCAGACGTCGGAACCTCCCATCAGCAGCAGAGCGTCGAGCTCGCGCGCGTAGTCGTCGACCGTCACGGCGCTGCCGGCGCGCCGCGTCGCGCCGTCCGGCGATGGAATCATCAATGCCAGCGCGTCGCGCTGCATCACCCAATGCGCCATATTCTGCTCGATGTACTGCAAGGTCATGCCCTTGAACAGCGCGCGCTTCGGGTCGGCGTGGAAAAAACAGGCGGAAATGCCGATCTTCAGCATGCGTGGCGCGCGCCGCCAGGCGCCCATCGTCGCGAGCCGACGCTCACATCGCCTCGGCGAAAATCCGCTCGAAGTCCGCGCGCGTGCACTTGCGGGGATTGGTCTGGTGGCAGACGTCGTTGATCGCGACGTCGGCGAGCGCTGGAATGTCGGCCTTGGTCACCGGGCGCTTGGCGGCGTGTCCGGACAGCGTCGCAGGAATCCCGAGGTCGCGCTTGAGCACCGCCAGCCAGTCGATGAAGGCTTTCGCATTCGCCTCCGGCAGCGCGCCGGTGGCGCCGGCGCCGACGACGTGGGCGAGCTCGGCCATTTTCGCCGTCGCGCTTTGGAGATTGAAGCGCATGACGTG
>DASYJB010000095.1:0-3662 GCA_035996965.1 Casimicrobiaceae bacterium
GAACGCGAGGAACGACGCGTCGACGCGAGCAAGACCCTCGGTCGCGTACAAGTCCGGAAAAGTCAGTCCAAAAGCGAGCTTCAGCATCAAGGCGCCTTGCAGCGAGCCGGCGGCGAAAAGCGATACCGACCGCCGGCAGGATCGCGTAAGTCGGATATTTTACCTGCGCGACGATGCTGCGACCGGCTCTCCCGCGCATATGCATAGAACCCAAGCGTTGCGCGACCATCAGAGCTTGGCTTCCCCTGCCTGGCGGGCGACCGCTATCATGCATACTTCAAGGCCGGCTCGACTGTGAAGCGCGCCGCCCTGTCCGAATCGCGGAGTTCGAATGAAAAGAACGGCATCGCTGGTCCGATATGCGCTGGCAGGCGCGGCGTTTTTTGCGCTGTCGGCGGGCGCCCAACCAATCAAGCTGGGCGAGCTCAATAGCTACAAGACGTTTCCGGCATTTCTCGAAGCCTATAAGCGCGGCATGGAGCTGGCAGTCGAGCAGATCAACCAAGGTGGCGGCCTGCTTGGCCGCCCGGTCGAATTGATCGTGCGCGACGACACTGGCAGCCCCGGCGATGCGGTGCGCGTGGCCGAGGAGCTGGTTTCGCGGGAAAAAGTCGATGTCCTGATGGGGACGTTCTCGTCGGCTGTTGGCCTGGCGATCGCCGATTTCGCCAAGCAACGCCAGCGGCTGTTCCTGGCCTCGGAGCCGCTGACGGACAAGATCGTCTGGGACAATGGCAACAAATACACGTTCCGCCTGCGACCGTCGACCTACATGCAGACGGCGATGCTGGTCCCCGAGGCGGCCAAGCTCGGCAAGCGGCGCTGGGCGATTGTCTATCCCGACTACGAGTACGGCAAGTCGGCCACCGAGGCGTTCAAGAAACAGATGATCGCGCGGCAGGGATCGGGCATCGAATTCGTCGAATTCGCAGCGCCCTTGGGCAAGATCGATGCGGGGCCGGTCGTGCAGGCGATGATAGACGCCAAACCGGACGCCATATTTTCTTCGCTGTTCGCCGGAGACCTCGCCAAGTTCGTGCGCGAGGGCGAGCTGCGTGGTCTGCTCAAGGACAGGCCGGTGTTCAATCTGCTCGGCGGCGAACCCGAATACCTCGACCCGCTGAAGGACGAGGCCCCGGCAGGCTGGTATGTCACCGGTTATCCGTGGTACGCGATCGACACGCCTGTCCACCGGGCCTTTCTCGACGCATACCGCGCGAAGTTCAACGACTATCCGCGCCAGGGTTCGGTCGTCGGATACAGCGTGGTCATGAGCGCGGCTGCGGCGATCCGCAAGGCGAAGTCGACCGACAATGCCAAGCTGATCGCCGCGATGGCGGGTCTCGCCGTCGAAACCCCATTCGGGGCGATACGCTACCGCGCGATCGATCATCAGTCGACGATGGGCGCCTATGTCGGAAGACTCGCGATCAAGGACGGCAAGGGCGTGATGGTCGATGCGAGATACGCCGACGGCGCCGACTACCTGCCGTCGGACGACTGGGTGCGCGCACACCGCCCGGCCAATTGACGCCGCACGCCGTTCCTGACCCTCTCCGCGTTCCTCGTTCAACTGTTCAACGGCTTGGCCGGCGCGTCGTCGCTGTTCCTGGTCGCCGCCGGACTTTCGCTGATCTTCGGCGTCACGCGCGTCGTCAACTTCGCGCACGGCTCGCTGATGATGCTCGGCGCGTACATCGCCTACAGCCTGATCGGGCGCTTCGGTTCCGGGCCGCTCGGCTACTGGGGCGGGGTGCTGCTCGCGGCGCTGGCGGTCGGCGCGCTGGGCGTACTGATCGAGCGAACGCTGCTGCGGCGCCTCTACGGTGCGCCCGAACTGCTGCAGCTGATCGCGACCTTCGGCGTCGTGCTGCTGGTCAAGGATGCCGCACTGGCCATCTGGGGCGCCGAGGATCTGCTGGGGCCGCGTGCGCCGGGACTTGCCGGCGCGATCACAATCTTCGACCAGCCGGTGCCGCAATACGATCTGTTGCTGATCGTGCTCGCGCCGGTCGTGCTGGCCGCGTTGTCGCTCGCGCTGGCACGCACGCGCTGGGGCCTGCTGGTGCGTGCGGCGACCGAGGATCGCGACATGACCTCCGCGCTCGGCATCAATCCGTCGTGGCTTTTTTCGGGTGTGTTCTTCGTCGGCGCGCTGCTTGCGGGACTCGCCGGCGCGCTGCAGCTGCCGCGCGAGCCGGCGAATCTGAACATGGACCTGACGATCATCGCCGATGTTTTCGTCGTGACCGTCGTCGGCGGCCTCGGCAGCATTCGCGGCGCTTTCGTGGCCGCGCTGATCATCGGCATAGTCAGGGCGCTTTGCATCGGCATCGGCGATGTCGCGCTGTTCGGCTCGGTCGTGTCGTTCGGGAAATTGACGCTGGTCGCGGAGTTTGTCGTGATGGCGGTCGTGCTAATCGCACGACCGTGGGGCCTGTACGGCCAGCCGCCAGGCCCCTCCGCGATCGCCGAACAGCGCGATCTGCAGTCGCCGCCGGGACGACGCTTCGCGTTAGCCGCGGCCCTTTTGTTCGCCGCGCTCGCGGCCGCGCCGCTCGTCGCCGACGACTACGCGCTGGTGCTCGGCGCGGACATGCTGATATTCGCGCTGTTCGCCGTCAGCCTGCATTTCATCATGGGTACCGGCGGCATGGCCTCGTTCGGCCACGCCGCGTACTTCGGCCTCGGCGCCTATGCCGCGGCCCTCGCGGCACGGGCAGTGCCGATGGAGCTCGCGCTGATCGCGGCGCCGCTCGCGGCGGGCATCGGTGCGCTGGTCTTCGGCTGGTTCTGCGTGCGACTCTCGGGCGTCTACCTTGCGATGCTGACGCTTGCATTTGCCCAGATCACCTGGGCCACCGTCTACCAATGGGACGCGCTGACCGGCGGCAGCAACGGTCTGGTCGGCGTCTGGCCCGCCCCATGGTTGTCGTCGCGCACCGCGTACTACTGGCTGACGCTGGCGATCGCCGGCGGCGCGATCGCTTTGTTGTGGCGGATCGTATTCGCGCCGTTCGGTTATGCGCTACGCGCGGCGCGCGACTCGCCGCGGCGCGCCGCCGCGATCGGCATCGACGTGCGCGCCGTGCGCTGGGCCGGGTTCGTGCTCGCGGGCCTCGCCGCAGGACTGGCCGGATCGCTTTACGCATTCTCCAAAGGCAGCATCTCGCCCGAATCCTTGTCGATACCGCGTTCGGTCGACGCACTGGTGATGGTGCTGCTCGGCGGATTGCAGACCTTGTTCGGACCGGTCGCCGGCGCGGCCTTGCTGGCCTGGCTCCAGGACACGCTGGCGCGGCACACCGAGTACTGGCGCGCGATGCTCGGCGCGGCGATCCTCGTTCTGGTGCTGCTCTTTCCGCAAGGCATCGTCGGCGCATTGGCCGGCGCCGCACGCGCTCTGCGGCAACGCGCAGCGGCGTCAGCCGCAAGCGTGGGGGGCCCATGACCGCGCCGCTGCTTTCGATCCATGACATCGCCAAGGCCTTTGGCGGCGTGCAGGCCCTCGCCGGCGTGAGCTTCGACGTGGCCGCCGGCGAGCGCGTCGCGGTCATCGGTCCCAATGGCGCCGGCAAGACGACCTTGTTCAACGTTCTCGACGGCCAGCTCGCGCCCGATCGCGGCAGCGCGGCCTTGGCGGGACGGACATTGATCGGGCT
>DASYJB010000096.1:0-6576 GCA_035996965.1 Casimicrobiaceae bacterium
CAAGCTCTCGCTCGAACCCAAGCTGGTGATCGACGACGTGGCGCTCGGCAATGCACCCTGGGGCGCGTCGCCACAGATGCTGACCGCCAAGCGCATCGAGGCGCAGGTGGCGCTGCTGCCGCTGCTCAGGCGTCACGTCGACGTGGTCCGCTTCGCGTTGATCGAGCCGACGATCTCGCTGGAGACCGACGGCAAGGGCAACGGCAACTGGCAGATTGGCGCGGCGCCAGGGGACGGCGGGGGTACGCGTTCGCAGGGCGGTCTCGCCTTCGGGGACCTTGCGATCAGCAACGGCACGATGACCTATCGCGACGGCGGCACCGGCAAGGTGACCAACATCGCGATCGAAACGCTGTCGCTGCACGCGCGCGATCCGCAGTCGCCGATCAGTGCGCAATTCCGCGGCAAGGTGGACGACATCGCCGTCTCAGTCGAGGGCGACCTGGGACCGCTGGACGCGCTGCTGCAGCGCCGCTGGCCGTATCCGGTGACGCTGCAGGGCGAGGTCAACGGGCAGAAGGCCTCGGTGAAGACGAAGATGAGCATCAATGGCGGCAGGATCGGCCTCGAGGCGATGACGGTGCGCACGGGTGCGAGCACCATCACCGGCGATGCGGCCATCGTGCAGCAGGCGCCGCGCAACAAGCTGACCTTCCGATTCGCGGCGCCGAGCTTCGCGCTTTCAGATCTGCCGCCTGCAGGCGCCGCGGCGAGAGCGGTCGCCACCGCGCATGCGGCAGTAGCGACGCACGGCGTCGGCGACGAGCCGGTTCCGATCGCATTGCTGCGCAGCATCGACGCCGACGGAGAAATCAGCGTCGGCGAGCTGGCGCTCGCCGATGGCAACCGTCTGAGCGATCTGCTGTTGCAGATCAAGCTCCAGGACGGACGCCTCGACGTCCCGGCGCTGCAGGCGTCAGTATTCGGGGGCAAGGTCATCGCCAATCTGTCGCTCGATGCGGCTCACCAACCGGCGCCCGCATTGGCGCTGCACGCGCAGATGAAAGGCATGGACCTGGGCGCGGTGCTCGCGGCCGTGGGTGCCAGGCGCGACGTGCGCGGCGGCAAGACCGATGTCCGGATCGATATCGGCGCCACCGGCAATACACCGAGGCAGTGGGAAAGCACGATGAGCGGGACGGTGGTCGCGCTGGTCGGGCCGGCGACGCTGGTAAACACGAAGATCGATCTGAGTTCGCCGCTGAACAAGCTCGGCGCTGCGGTCAATCCGTTTCACAATGTCGATCCGTCGACCGAGCTGCAATGCGCGGTCATTCGGCTGCCCCTGCACAACGGCGTCGCCGAAGTCGAGCGGAGCATCGCCATCGAAACCAAAAAATTCGGCGCCACCGCGAGCGGCAAGCTGGACTTTCGTACGCAGACGCTGGACCTCGCCATCCGGCCGCAACTCCGGCAGGGCGTCCCGCTGGACATCCCGCAGGTTGCCGAGCTGGTTCGGTTCCGCGGGCCGTTCGCCTCGCCCGCGGTAGCGATCGATTCGATGGCCACCGCCGCGACCGTCGCCCGCATCGGCGCAGCCGCCTACACCGGCGGGTTGTCGATCGTCGGCGAGTCGCTGTTGTCGCGGCCCGGCGGCAATCCCTGCGAAATCGCGCTTGGCCGGACGTCGGGCGTGGCGCAGATGGCGGGCGGCGGTGGAGGCACCGTCGTCGAAGACCTGGGCAAGGCGCTGGGCCGCGCCTTCCATCGCTGACCAGCCCTGCAGCCGGCTTTCGATTCGCGCGCTTCCGCCTTTAGGCGGGGATTGCCAGCTCGGGCGTCTCGAGCAGGCCGATCGCGGTTTTCGCAACCTGCAGCGTGTCGTAATAAGCATAGCCGGCGACGGCGGCCGCGCCGATTACCGGGAGCCAGCGGCTCGCCGCGGTACCCGCGACGCGCTGCGTCACCGACATGCCGACGCTGGTCAATACGCTCTTCAGCGCGCCGCCCGACACCTGCCGTATCACCATTCTCTCGCCGGCGCGTACGACCACGTCGCGCGCCACCTGGGTGGTCGCGTGCCGGAACAGGCAGTACACCATGTGCGCCCGGGTCAACGCGACTTCCTTGCCGTACAAGCCCGCGATATCGGAGACCATCTGCGCCTGGATGCGCCAGATGGCGATGAGGTCGGGCAGGACGGTCAGCATGCCGAACAGCCCCGGCGGCAGCGCAAGCGCACCCGACAGCGCCGCCGCCCGCGTCGCGGACTTGCGCGCAAGCGCGCGCGCCGCGCGTCCCGGCTCACTGCTCGCCGCTTCGCGCGGCGGTGGAATGCTGGCGACGATGTTCTCGATGGCGTCGGCCACCGTGCCGGCGAACGGGGCCACCGACGATAAACCGGTCATTGACGACCTCCTCGACTCTCGCCCGCGGCCGGATTGCCGCACCGCCACAACCAGGGCGACAGACAACCCGAGTATAAAGGTTACAATCGCCCGCAGGAAAAGCAGCCGAGCGCCCGCGATGTCGCCGATACTGCCGTACGCGATCCTACCGCCTGTGTACGTAGAATACGACGCCAGCGCACCCGATGTCGCGGAGCGCGTCATCGAATTGGTCGGAGCTGCGGCGCCCTGGGCGCGCATCGATCATATCGGCAGCACCGCGATCCCGGGTTGCGCCGGCAAGGGCATCATCGACCTCGTTGCGCTTTATCCCGACGGCAGGCTGGAGGCCATGCGCGACACGATCGATGGGCTGGGTTTTCAACCGCAGCGCACCGGCCATGCTTTCCCCGCCGACCGGCCGATGCGCGTCGGTGCGATCGAGCACCGGGGTCACGTCTATCGGCTGCACATGCACGTGGTCGCGGCCGACTCGGACGAAGCGCAGTCGCTCTATCGCTTTCGCGACGTCCTTCGTTCCGATCCGGCGCTGCGCGATGCCTACCAGGCAAAGAAACGCGCGATCCTCCAGACGGGCGTCGAAAGCTCGAACGACTATACGCACGCCAAGGGCGAATTCATCAGCGCGGTGTTGAGCCGCAGCCTGCACTGACGGGCCGGACCGGTGCGCATCGGCGTCCCGCGCGAGCGCAAGGACGGCGAATGCCGCGTCGCTCTCACGCCCGACGGCGCGCGGTCGCTGGTCGCCGCGGGCCATCAGATCGTGGTCGAGCGCGGCGCCGGTGAGCGGGTCGGCTTCAGCGACGCGGCCTATGTCGCGGCAGGTGTGCGCATAGCCGCGGACGCGGCGGCTGCTTTCGATTGCCCGTTGGTCGTCAAGGTCAAGGAACTGCAGCGCGGCGAGATCGCGCTGCTCAGGCCGGCGACGACGGTCATGGGATTCGCGCAGCTGGCGCGCGATCGCGAGCTGCTCGATGCTGTGCTCGCGGCGCGCATCGGCCTGATCGGTTATGAGACCGTCAGCGACGGTCGCGGGGGACTGCCGCTGCTTGCGCCGATGTCGCGTATCGCAGGCCGGCTCGCGCCGCTGATCGCCGCATCGCTGCTGATGAACGATAGCGGTGGCGCGGGCGTACTGCTGCCCGGGGTCGACGCGATCGCTCCGGCCCGAATCGTCATCGTCGGCGCCGGCAACGTCGGCAGCGAAGCCTCGCAGGTAGCGCTCGCGCTGGGCGCAACTGTCACCGTGTTCGCACGCAAAGAGGCGCGGCTCGGCCTGCTGCGCGTGCGTTGCGAAGGCGTCGCCGGAAAGCGGTTGTCGACCGCGCTGAGCGGCCCCGAAGCTCTCGCCGCGGCGATCGCGGAAGCCGACGTGCTGATCGGCGCGGTGCTCGAGCCCGGCCGGCTTTCGCCGAAGCTGGTATCACGCGCGATGCTGCGCGCCATGCGCGCCGGATCGGTGTTCATCGACGTCGGGATCGATCAGGGCGGCATGGCCGAGACCTCGCGCATGACCTCGATTTCGGCACCGACCTTCGTTGCTGAAGGCGTCCTGCATTACGGCGTGGCGAACATGCCAGCGCTGGTCCCGCGCACGGCTACGCTGGCGCTGGCGCAGGCGGCGCTTCCCTGCGTGCACCGGCTTGCCGAGCAGGGCGTCGCGGCTGCGCTGCGCATCGACGCGGGTTTGCGCGCCGGGCTGCAAGTCTGGGATGGCGCGATCGTCCACACGGCGCTTGCCGCCGACGTCGGTCTGACCGCTGCACCGTGGCAATAATCCTTGCCCGCGCCAACGAACTCCAGTACAAAACAGCGCTGCAAGGAATTTTGGAAACGTCATGCGGGTATTCGGATTCGCCGGCTGGTCCGGCAGCGGCAAGACGACGCTAATCGAGCAGTTGATTCCGCGCTTCGGTTCGCTCGGTCTTTCCGTCTCGTTGATCAAGCATGCGCATCACGAATTCGACGTCGACCAACCGGGCAAGGACTCGTATCGCCACCGCGTCGCAGGATGTCAGGAAGTGCTGGTGTCGTCGGTGGTGCGCTGGGCCCAGATGCACGAGCTGCGGGGCGCACCCGAGCTCTCGCTCGCGCAGGCCGTGCGGCGGCTATCGCCTTGCGATCTCGTACTGGTCGAAGGCTTCAAGGCCGCCGCGATTCCCAAGCTCGAAGTCTACCGGGCGAGCGTCGGCAAGCCGCTGCTCCATCCAGGCGACCCGAACATCGTCGCGATCGCCACCGACGCGCCGCTGGTCACCTCCTTGCCACGTTTCGATATCGTCGACGTCGCGCGAATCGCGGACTTTATCGCCGCGTGCCGACTGCCGGCCCCGGCCGCCTGGAACTAGACCGTTCCGCCGGGCGTCGAACGGCCAATCAGTCTGACCTGGCAGACGAGCGCGTTTGGCGTACCTGCAACACCGGGGGACTCCGTAGGTCCCATAGCGACGATGGAAATTGACACCGGCTCGGCCGGGCGGTAAGTTGAAGCTGTGGACATCCCGGTGGACCGCCGCGGTAAAACGGCGGGACAACGGTACAAAATACATGAACAAACAGCTACTTAGGCTCGCGATCGTCGGGGCGCTGATCGGGACGGCCCTGCCTCTGCACGCCCAAGACGGGTTCTACGGCGGCGTGTCGCTGCGCCAAGGCGGCGCGGATGCGACCGGGCTGGCCCTGGGTGGACCGGCCCTCGTCTGGAACCGGTTTGTGGCCCCGGCCAGCGAGGATGCCGCCCAGCAGACGCTGCTCTTCGGCGGTTATCGCTGGAAGAGCGATATTTCGCTCGAGGCCGCGTTCAATAGCCGCGACCAGTACGCGCTTAAGGCCGGCTCCAACCGCCCGGCGGGCGTGGGCCTGGGGCTGGTCGACACGTCGGCTCGGACCTGGAACGCCGATGTCTATACCAGCTGGGAATTCCTCCACAGTTTTTCGTTGTACGGACGCCTCGGCTATGCGCAAAACGATTCACGCCCGCTGTTCAGCGGCGCCTCCTTGGTGCCGGGCGATCCGAGGCGATTGCGCGACGGCGTCAACTACGGCGTCGGCTTGCGCTACATACTGAGCCAATCGCTGGGGCTGCGCGTCGAGTATTCGCGATTCGGCCGGTTTGCCGGTGAGTCCAGCAGCGTCGGCGTCCTTCCCGAATCCGATCAAGTGACTATCGGCGTCCAGTACCGCTTCTAACGCCCGGATCCAAGCGACGCCGGCGCCTCTCGCGCCGGCGTTTTCGTTTCACCGCGCCGCCGATGCGCTAAGATTCCATCATGGTCGAGATCGTCTATCTTGCCCGCCTGCGGGACCGCTTCGGCACGGCTGGCGAACGGGTCGCGCTGCCTGGCGATGTCGCCGATGTTGGTGCACTGCTCGCGTGGCTGCGCAGCCGCGGCGGCGCGTGGTCGTCCGAGCTGGCACCCGGGCGCGCAGTCCGCGTCGCAGTCAATCACGACGTCGCGCAATCCGACACACCGGTGCGGACAGGTGACGAAGTGGCGTTGTTTCCCCCGGTGACCGGAGGCTAGTCTCTCGATGGGCGTTCGCGTGCAGACCGAGGACTTCGACGTCGCGCGCGAAATCGCGGTGCTCCGCGGCAGCGACGCGCGGGTCGGCGCGGTCGCTTCGTTCATCGGCCTCGTGCGCGACGAAAACGACGCCGCGACCGTGCACACGCTGACGCTCGAGCATTATCCGGGGATGACCGAAAAGGCGCTGGACGGTATCGTCGACGAAGCCCGGCGGCGCTGGGCGATCTATGACGCGGTGGTCATCCATCGGGTCGGCGAGCTCGCGCCGACCGACCAGATTGTCCTGGTCGCGGTCTCGAGCGCGCATCGCGGCGACGCCTTCGCCGCCTGCGAATTCATCGTCGACTACCTGAAGACCCGGGCGCCGTTCTGGAAAAAGGAACTGACGCCCGACGGCGAGCGCTGGGTCGAGGCGCGCGCCAGCGACGACGAGGCGGCAGCTCGCTGGTAGATTGCACGAGCTTCGCGCGCAGCGGCGGTGTGCTGCCACTCGCGCCGGCTTGACCCTGAAGCGGTTTCGGTTCTAGAGTGCGACTCGCTGCGCGCACGGCGGCCAATCGCCGCGGTCAAAAAACATCCGCCACGCAGCGCTCGAAACTTCCCGCCATGCAGGACATCGCCTTGCTTGCCATCGACTGGGGTACGAGCTCGACCCGCGTCTATGCGATGGATCGTCACGGCCGTATCTGTGACGCGCGCAG
>DASYJB010000097.1:0-12602 GCA_035996965.1 Casimicrobiaceae bacterium
AAGTTTCTTGCTCCGCAGTGCGACGTGGTCATCGTCGTCGGCAGCCCGAACAGCTCGAATTCCAACCGATTGCGCGAAGTCGCCGCGCATCGCGGCATTCCGGCCTACATGATCGATCGCGCCGAAGAGTTGCAGCCTGCGTGGGTCCAGGGCAAGCGGCATGTCGGCGTCACCGCAGGTGCCTCGGCGCCGGAAATCCTGGTGCAGCAGGTAATCGAGCGGCTGCGCCAACTCGGCGCGGGCAAGGTGCGCGAACTCGACGGCGCGGTCGAATCGGTGATGTTTCCACTGCCGCGGGGCCTCATCGCGCACGGCGAGCGCGGCTCGCACTGACTCTTCGTCAGGCCGGAGGACGCGGCGCGCGGCCTTGGGCACGAAACCAGCCGAGCCCCGCTGCGAGCGCAGCGAGGGCCAGCGCCGCCGCCGCACCGGCACACACGGCTTGCCGGCCGCTTTCGCTGAACGCTCGCACGACGCCCTCGGCGACATACCAGGGCAGCACCAGCAACGTCCATTGCCGCGCGCGGACGCGCCCCTGCGCTACCCCCGGCGTGAGGGCGAGCAGCGGCACGGCCTTCAGCGCGAGCCACGACCCGCCCGGCTTCAGCGGGGCGAGCCACAGCTCCCAGAGCATTTCCAGCAGGGCCAGCGCGAGAAGCGACGCGGCGGCCGCGCGCCGCCAGCGTGCGCTGCCGTCAGGCGACGGCGACATACTCGAATAGCTCGAAGCCGGGACCTTGATCGACCAGCTTGGTCAGCACTGCGGTGCCGACCGACTTGTCGCGGTGCAGCGATATCGCCTGCTCGAGCTGGAACACGCCGGCCGGGACCAGCGCCATCGGCGGCGACTCGTCCTGACCGCTGTCCGGGAGCAGCACCATCGGCAGCAGCGGCGAGCCGTCGGCGCCTTCGCCGCGGCCTGCGGCAGCCTCCGGACTGTCGGTTAAGAGCTCGCAGCCGAATTCGAGGCCGGTACCGCGCATCGTGTTGCGGAACCAGCGCACCATCGCCGCCTGCAGCGCCGTTCGTCCCTCGACCCGCAGCGCGATCAGGTCGCCGACGCGCAACGGCGCATGCACCGAGTCGATCTGGCGCAGCGCGTAGCCGGCCGGCGTGTGATTGATGACCTGGCACGCGGTCATCATCGGGAGGCCGGCCGGCGGATGGAAAATGTCCAGATGCGCGCCGGGGCTGTATTGCCAGACCGCGTTCAAGCCGGCGCACATGACGACGCGGGCGCGCGACGGCAACCGGTTGAATTGCCGCGCCGGCGGTATCGCCCATTGCCGCAGCAGGCGGCGCAGCAAGGTCATGTATTGCGCGACCGCCGCGGTATCGGCGGGAAATCCCGCCGGCGCCTTGCCCCCGGTATCCAGCGTGCGCAACTGCTCCTGCAGCTGGAAGGCAAGGTCGAAGGTCAGCAGAAACAGCTTGTTGCCCTCGAGGTTGCCGCCCTTGTTCGACGAGAACGGGGGGAAATCATGCCCGATCGGCACGATAGCCACCGCTTTCGCCAGCCGATGCACCGGAGCCACATCGGTGAGCTTCGCCCAATGCGAATGCTCCTGCAGGTACTGGATCACGTGGCTGAGCTGCGTCGGCAGGAAGCCGTAAGGATTGGCCAGCGCCAGCAGCAGGGCCTGCACATAGATCCGTTCCGGCGTGGCTTCGGGATTGTCGCTGGAGATCGGCGCCTGATGCAGGCCCCGCGAACGGGCATGAACATAGATCGCATGCGCATCGTGCCACGTTCTCGCCGGCACCGGCGCGTACGACATGTAGCTGTTGGTCAGCACGCGGGTCGTGCACTGCAGACAGCGATGAATCAGCGCGACCAGCAAGCGATTGCCGCCGAGCAGGATGCGCTTGTCGGCCTCGTGCGCGAGCAGCCGCTTGTACGCGGTGGCGAGCTCGGCGGACAGCGTCAGCGCGACCTTGGCGGCTTCGAGCGCATTACCGGTCAGCGGATGCGCGGCGCGCGCGAAATTGCGCTCGAGTATCGGCCAGAGCGTGACGGCGGCCGTGTAGAACTTCTCGGTGAGCTCCAGTCGGCGCGAGTCCGAGATCGCGGCCCGGTTGGTGGCGGCCAGCGCATCGCCGATGACGCCGGCGGCTTCGATCGATTCCCGCTTCATCGTTTCGTCGATCCACGCCTGGACTTGCGCCGGCCGCGTTTCGGGCGGGTGCGCGGGGCGTTCGTCGATCGGCGGGAGGCTGAGTGCGAGGCTCAAGAGCGTAGGCGGTGAAGGGGGTAGCGGTCGATTGTAGACGATGGGACGGCGGGATCGCGGCAAAGGCCCTACATGACGTCGAGAAAGGCCGCGACCGGTGCGATCTGCTCGGCGTCGAGCAACATCGGCGCGTGTCCGATCCCGGCAAATTCGATCAGGCGGGGCTTGGGGCCGCGCACGCGCATCGCCGCGGCGGTCTCGGCCGCGAGCAGATCCGATTCCGCCCCGCGCAGGACCAGCGTCGGGCACGAGATCGCGTCCCATACCGGCCAGAGGTCGCCCTTTTGCGCCGCCTGGACGCGGAACGGCACGGCGATGCCGGGATCGTACTTGAGCCGCCAGCTGCCGTCCGGGAGTTGCCGCGCCGTCGTCTGCGCCAGCGTTTGCCACTGCGAATCGGACAGCGCGCCAAACGGCGCGGACACCTCGCGGATATGCGCCTCGAGCGCGGCGAACGACTCGAACTGCGGATCGGCGCCGACATAGGAGGCGATTCGCGCCAGCGCCGGCGACTCGATCACCGGCCCGACATCGTTGACGACGAGCCTCACGACGGGCGTATTTCGTTGCGCGGCCAACACGATACCGAGCAGACCGCCCATCGAGGTGCCGACCCACGCGCAGCGCTCGACGGCCGCGTGCGCCAGCAGCGCCGTCAGCGTCGTCAGATAGGTGGGAAAAGTGTAGTCGTTCGGATCAGCCAGCCATTCGCTGTCGCCGCGACCCGGCATGTCGGGACAAAGGACGCGGAAACGGTCGCCGATGGCCGCCGCCAGAGCATCGAAGTCGCGACCGTTGCGAGTCAGCCCGTGGACGCAGACGACGACACGAGGATTGTCCGGATCGCCCCATTGCCTGTAGGCGACGCGATGGAAGCCATGCGGACTGAGACTTGCGAAGTGGCGTTCTTGCTGAGGGGGCATGCGGATCGTTGCGCGCAAGAGTCGATGCGCGGCGTCACGGTGAATCGTCGGGGAAAACGCCGATCGCGTCAAATTTGGCAGCGCGCTCAGCGAAGCAGCGCAGTGGGAAATATCGGCACGAAACCCGGGTCGTCGTCGCCGAGGAAAGCGTCGATCTCATCGCGCCGCGCCATCGCATCGGCGTGCCCGAGCGCCATCAACGCGCGGCAGTAGTGGCGATCGAACAGCAGGTAGGAAAGCAGGTTGCTGCCGGTGCCTTGTGTGCCGCCCAGGCCTCTCAGCAGGTATCGCACCCCGGCCGGCAGATGCCGTCCATAGCCGAGGGCAAGCTCGCCCAAGTCGCGGCTGGGTCCCAGGACCAGCGCATCGACGTGCGCCACGCTCATGCCGTGCTCGATCAAGCGCTCGGAGGCGACAAGGCCGGCGAGCTGATTGATCTGCGACATGCGCTCGAGGTCGGCGCCCATGTTGTCCAGAAAGATGCTGGAAAGCGCGTGTCCGGCAACCTGCGCAAACGACGGATATTGCGGCGATGTGCTGCGGGTCGGTGACGGCCGCTGGCCGGCGAATTGACCGACCGCGATCACCAGTAGCCGGCGGGCACCCAGATGCAGCGCCGGCGACAAGGGCGCGATTTGTCGGACCGAGCCGTCGGCGAAGTAATCGCTGCCGACTCGCGTCGCGGGAAAAATGAAAGGTATCGCCGTCGAGGCGAGCAAATGATCGACGCCTATCGTCGCGGTCTCGCCGCGCCGCCGCATGCGCTGCCACGCCGGGATCGCAGGATCGCCTTGATAGAAGGTGACCGCGTGGCCGGTCGTGTAGCTGGTCGCATTGATCGCCAGGGCGCGCAGGCGCCCGTCGGCGATGTGCGCGGCGATACGCTTGGCGTCCAACTCCCGGCGCAGCAGGCTCCGCAGCGGTCGATTGTCGAATATTGACGCCGCGTTCGCCTGGCCATGGCGCCCGGTCAGAACGGATGTCAGCCAGCGCACGCCGTGCGCCGATACGGTCGCGAGGTCGGCCTTGTAGACATCCCCGACGTCGATGTTGCGCCACAGGCGCACCAGGCGCGCGACACCATCGCGGAACCTGTCGGCATGGACGGCCAGCGCTGCGGCATTGATCGCGCCCGCCGAGGTTCCGCAGATGATTCCGAACGGGCCGGCTGCCGCCGGGCGCAGGATGCGTGCGATGGCCTGCAGCGCGCCGACCTGGTACGCGGCGCGCGCGCCGCCTCCGGAAAGGATGATCCCGGTGCCGATCCGCGTGCCGCCGAGTGTGGCCAGGCTCGCTACTCCGCGCGCAGCGTGCGATCGAGGATCAGCAGCATCGCCGCGGTCGCGCCCCAGATGTAACGCTCGCCGTACGGAATCGCGTGGTAATCGCGGCGCAGCTCTCCCAGCATACGGAAATGACGCTGCTGATTGCGTGGCTCGAGAAGAAACGCGAGCGGCACCTCGAAGACGGAGGCGACTTCGACCGGATCGGGCTTCAGCACGATCGGGGGCTCGACCCAGCCGACAATAGGCGTCACCCGATACCCGGTCACGGTCTCGTAGTCGGCAAGGCGACCGAGCGGCTGCACGCGATCGCGCGGCAAGGCGATCTCTTCCTCCGCTTCGCGCAGTGCGGCAGCGACCGCGTCGGCGTCCTCGGGCTCGATGCGGCCGCCGGGAAAGCTGATCTGTCCCGGATGGTCGGGCAGGTCGGCGCTGCGCTCGGTAAACAGCACCGTCAGGCCGTCCGGGCGATTGACCAGCGGGACCAACACGGCCGCGGGCGTGGTCACGCCTTCGCGGCCCGGCAGGCGGAATCCGTCGGAAAGATTGGTCGCCGACGTCGGCGCCGGTCGCTCGAACCGCTCGCGCAACCAGGCTCGCTGCTCGACGGGAGGGAGATCGAAGAGGGGAAGAGGCATCGGCAATCTGAAGCGCGCCAGGCGCCCTGCGGCCGTCGATTCGCGGCGTTATCGCGATCATACCGTCTGCCCACGCCGATCCTGGCCGTGCGAACGTCGTCCGGGGCGGTAAGCGTCGGCCGGCTAGGATGTGGCGCCGAACTGTCGCAGCTGCGTCGCGCGCAAATAGGCGATGGCGCCCGGCGCGAGCTTGAGCGCGCGAAATCGGTCGCGGGCCAGCTCGACGTTGATCGTCTGGTCCCCGGCGAGCAACGCGAACTCGAGGCGCGCGATCGGACCGACGGTCGCGCTGTGCACCAGTCGGGCGGCCAGCGCCGCATCGTCAGGATCGGTTTCGACGGTGATCTCGTGCGGTCGTGCGAACCCGGCGTCGCTGCCGTCCGGCGCCGGGAATCGATTGACGTGCCCCAGGAATTCAAGCACGAAAGGCGTTGCCGGATGATCGTAGACCTCGTCCGGCGTGCCGTGCTGCTCGACCCGTCCGTGATTCATGACGACGACGCGGTCGGCGACCTCGAGCGCCTCTTCTTGATCGTGGGTGACGAAGACGCTGGTGACGTGGACCTCGTCGTGCAATCGCCGTAGCCAGCGGCGCAGCTCCTGTCGCACGCGCGCGTCGAGCGCGCCGAACGGCTCGTCGAGCAACAGGACGCGCGGCTCGACGGCGAGCGCGCGGGCGAGGGCGATGCGCTGGCGCTGCCCGCCGGAAAGCTGATGTGGAAAACGGTCGGCGAGCCAGTCGAGTTGCACGAGTTGCAGCAGCGTATTGACCTTGCGCGAAATCGCCGCGTCGGTCAGGCGCTGGCGCCGCGGACGCACGCGAAGGCCGAACGCGACGTTCTCGAAAATGCTCATGTGACCGAACAACGCGTAGTGCTGGAAGACGAAGCCCACCTGGCGCTCGCGCGCATGCACGCCGGTCGCATCGTCACCGTGAAAAGCGACGGTGCCGGCATCCGGCGCCTCGAGACCGGCGATGATGCGAAGCAGCGACGTCTTGCCGGACCCCGAGGGTCCGAGCAGCGCCAGCAGTTCTCCGGTTTCGATTTTGAGGTCGACGCCGTCGACGGCGACAAAATCGCCGAAGCGCTTGGTGATGCCGGTCAGCTCGATGCTCATCAGGCATGCCCTTTCGCGGGGGAGGAGTGGGCCGGAAAGCGGCGCGCGACAAAATGCTTGAGCGCCAGCGTCACCAGGGCCAGCATCGCCAGCAGCGACGCCAGCGCGAACGCGGCCGCGAACTGGTATTCGTTGTACAGAATCTCGACTTGGAGCGGCATCGTATTGGTCTGGCCGCGAATGTGGCCGGACACGACCGATACCGCGCCGAATTCGCCCATTGCGCGCGCATTGCAAAGAATCACGCCGTAGAGCAGCCCCCATTTCACGTTGGGCAGCGTCACGCGCCAGAACGTCTGCCAGCCGCCGGCCCCGAGCACCGTCGCGGCTTCCTCCTGTTCGGCGCCTTGCGCCTGCATCAGCGGAATCAGCTCGCGCGCGACGAACGGAAACGTCACGAACACCGTCGCCAGCACAATCCCCGGCATGGCGAAAATGACCTGAAGATCGTGCTCGCGCAGCCAGCCGCCGAACCAGCCTTGCAGCCCGAAGATCAGTACATAGACCAGGCCGGCGATCACCGGTGAAACCGAAAATGGCAGGTCGATCAGCGTGATCAAGATGCTCTTGCCGCCGAAATCGAACTTGGCGATCGCCCACGCCGCGGCGACGCCGAACACAAGATTCAGCGGCACCGCGATCGCCGCGGTCAGCACGGTGAGGCGAATCGCGGCAAGCGCATCGGGCTCGACGATCGCGGCCAGGTAGACGGCGAGACCCTTTTTCATGCCTTCATAGAAGACGAACCCGAGCGGCAGCAAAAGGAACAGGGCGAGAAACGTCAGCGCGCCGCCGATCAGCAGCCGGCGCAGCCATACGGCCTCGGTCGCCGCCATCGGGGCGGAGCGGCTCGGCGGCGTCAGGGCGCCTTGGATCGCGTTGCTCACGTCAGCGCGCCCTGGCGGCGGCGCGTCCAGGCCTGAAGCAGGTTGATCAGCAGCAGCAGCACGAACGAGGCGACCAGCAGCACGACGGCGAGCGCGGTCGCTCCGGCATAGTCGTATTGCTCGAGCTTGCCGACGATCAGCAGCGGCGTGATCTCGGACACCATCGGCATGTTGCCCGCGATGAAAATGACCGAGCCGTATTCGCCGATCGCGCGCGCGAAGGCCAGCGCAAATCCGGTCAGCAGTGCCGGCGTCACGATCGGAAAGATGACGCGCCGGAACGCCTGCCAGCGTGTCGCGCCGAGTGTCGTCGCAGCCTCCTCGAGCTCGCTGGGCAATTCCTCCAGCACCGGCTGCACCGTGCGCACGACAAACGGCAGGCCGATGAACGTCAATGCGACGAATACGCCCAGCGGCGTGTACGCGACATGGACGCCTAGCGGCTCGAGCAACGTTCCGATCCAGCCGTTGGCCGAGAAAAGCCCGGCCAGCGCGATGCCCGCGACAGCGGTCGGCAAGGCAAAAGGCAGATCGACCAAAGCGTCAGCCAATCGCCTGCCCGGAAACCGGTAGCGGACCAGCACCCATGCGACCAGCAGCCCGAACACCGCATTGACCAGCGCCGCCGCGAACGAGGCGCCGAACGTCAATCGGTACGACGCGATGGCCCGCGGCGCGGCCACGGCGTCGACGAACGCCGGCCAGCTCATTTGCGCGGTCCGGGCGAATACCGCAGCCAGCGGTAGCAGGACGATCAGCGACAGGTAGACCAGTGTGTAACCGAGCGACAGGCCGAACCCCGGCAGAACCGCGCGTCGACGGCGCGGCGCGTGCCGCGTGGGGTGCGCGTGCTCGCCGTCGAACGCCTGCGCGATGATGGCGTCGCGATCGGCCGGTCGCGCGGCGAATGCCGATGCGCTCATGCGCCGGCTGGCCTTCCGGAGCATGTTGCCGCTGGTACAGCTCTGCGCTTCATGGCTGCTTCGCACCCGGCTGGTAGATCTGATCGAACGTCCCGCCGTCGGCAAAATGGGTACGGGTCGCGTTCGTCCAGCCGCCGAAAGCCGCATCGACGGTCGCGAGCTTCAGCTTGGGGAACTGATTGGCGTATTTCCTGGCGATTTTTTCATCGGTTGGACGATAGAAATTGCGCGCGGCAATTTCCTGTCCTTCCTCGGAATACAGGTAGCTGAGATAGGCCTCGGCGACCTGTCGATTGCCCTTTTTGTCGACGTTCTTGTCGATGACAGCCACCGGAGGCTCGGCGAGGATCGACAGCGACGGTGCGACGATCTCGAACTTGCCCGAGCCGAACTCCTTCAACGCGAGAAAGGCCTCGTTTTCCCACGCCAGCAGCACGTCGCCCAGGCCGCGCTCGACAAACGTCGTCGTCGCGCCGCGCGCGCCCGAATCGAGCACCGGCACATGGCGATACAGATTGGCGACGAACTCGCGAGCCGGCGCGTCGCCGCCGTACCTGCGTTTGGCGAATTCCCAGGCCGCAAGATAATTCCATCGCGCCCCCCCGGAGGTCTTCGGGTTAGGCGTGATCACGGTCACGCCAGCCTTGATCAGATCGTCCCAGTCCCGAATATTTTTCGGGTTGCCCTTGCGAACGAGGAAGACGATCGTCGACGTGAACGGCGTGCTGTTATGCGGCAGGCGCTTCTGCCAGTCGGCCGGCAGCAACTTGCCGTGATCGGCGATCGCATCGATGTCCGACGCCAGGGCAAGGGTGACGACGTCGGCATCGAGTCCGTCGATCACCGACCGCGCCTGCTTGCCGGAGCCGCCATGGGACTGGCGGATCGAAACCTTTTCTCCGGTCTTCGCCTGCCAGTACTTGGCGAACGCGGCGTTGTAATCCTGATAGAGCTCGCGGGTCGGATCGTAAGATACGTTCAGCAGCGTCTTGTCGGCCCAGGCCGAGGGCGCCGCGACAAGCGCGGCGACGATCAGTAGGGCTCGGAAACGGTCACTTATGCTCACAACGTCCTCTCGCAATCTAAAGAATATGAAATACCAAACTTACCGCTATATGACAGGCGCGAAAAAGCCGCTAACCGCAGCGGCCGATCGCGCCAACTATTTTGAGCTTATCGCGCTGGCGATGGCTGCGCCATCGGATGCCGCGCCGTCGCCGATGCGGATCTCGCCGGCGCGCGCACGGAATTGCTGGCCTATCAGCATGACGGCCGGGCCGGCGATTTGCGCCTGCGCCAGTCGCGGCAGGCCCGCAAGTGTCGTAAAGATCGTGCGCGACGTCGGCAGCGACGCGTTCTCGACCACCGCCACCGGTGTCGCTGCCGGCTTGCCGGCGGCGATCAGCGCCGCCGCGATGGCATCGGCCTGACCGACGCCCATATAGATGGCCCCGGCATCGGCGGCCGCGATGCTTCGTGCCCATTCGTTTGCGGCCTCGCCCTCGCCGACGCGCGGGGTGACCAGACTGACCGTGCGCACCAGGCCGCGCTGAGTCAGCGAAATGCCGATTTGCGCACTCGCCGCGAGCGCCGCCGTGATGCCCGGCACGACCTCGCAGCGCACCCCGGCCGCCTCGAGCGCGGCGATTTCCTCCTGCGCGCGGCCGAAGAGCATCGGATCGCCGCCCTTGAGCCGCACGACGATCGAATGCACGGCCGCCGCATCGACCAGCCGCTTGTTGATGAATTGCTGCGCCGTCGAGTGCTTGCCGCAACGTTTGCCGACGGCGATCTTGCGCGCGTTCGCGGCGAGCGCGATCGTATCCGGATGCACCAGCGCATCGTAGAACACGATGTCGGCGCGCTCGAGCAGCCGCGCGGCGCGCAAGGTCAAGAGGTCCGGTGCGCCCGGGCCTGCGCCGACCAGATAGACGACGCCGCTGCCGGCACTCATTGGACCATCCCGGCGGCGACCGTGTCGTGCGTCGCCTCGTCGATCAGGATGAAGCTTCCGGTGGCACGGCTATCCTCATAGCGGTCGACGAACGCCGGCTGCGCCAGCGCGAGGCGGACGTGACCGATGTCGTTCATCGCCAGCGCTGCCGGCGCCGGCTCTTTCGACTGGGTCGACACGTTCCACAGGTAATCAATACGCTCGACTCTGGCGCGCGCTTCGCGCGTCGTATGCCGCAGCAGATAACGGCGGCGCGAGTCCAGCGGCGCGCTTGAAAGCCAGCACAGCGATGCATCGACGGTGCGCGAAACCGCCGGCGCCGAGTCCGGATGGACCAGCATGTCGCCGCGCGAAATGTCGAGCTCCCTGTCGAGGGCGATGGTGACGGACGCGTGCAGCCCCGCGTGCCGCCGATCGCCTTCGTATGTCCGGATCGCGCGGACGCGGGCGCTGTGCAGCGACGGCAGCACCGTCACGACATCGCCGACGGCGATCGAACCCGATTCGATCCGGCCCATGTAGCCGCGCGGCTGCCCTGCAGCCGGCCGAGCGACGAATTGCACGGGGAAGCGCAGCGGGGCTTTAGCAAGCGTCGGCGCCGATTCCACCGTTTCGAGTATCTGCAGCAAGGTCGGCCCGGTGTACCAAGGCAGCCGATTGCCGCGGTCGACGACCATGTCGCCATCGAGCGCCGACATCGGTACGAAACGCACATCGCGTATGCCCGACGCTTGGGCAAAAGCGGTGAAGTCGGCGACGATTTCCGCGAAGACGCGCTGGTCGAAATCGACCAGGTCCATCTTGTTGATGGCGACCACCAGGTGCGGGATCCCGACCAGATGGGCAATCGTCGCGTGCCGCCGTGTCTGCGTGACGACGCCGTGCCGCGCGTCGACGACCAGGATCGCCAGGTCGGCGGTGCTGGCGCCGGTAACCATATTGCGCGTGTATTGCTCGTGGCCGGGTGTGTCGGCGATGATGAATTTGCGCAGCGCCGTCGCGAAATACCGGTAGGCGACGTCGATCGTGATGCCTTGTTCGCGCTCCGCGCTGAGACCATCGGTCAGCAGCGACAGGTCGAGCGGCCCTCCGCGGCGCTGCGAAGTGCGCGCGATCGCGGCCAGCTGGTCGGCCAGGATGGCCTTGGTGTCGTAGAGCAGACGCCCGATCAGCGTGCTCTTGCCGTCGTCGACGCTTCCCGCCGTGATAAAGCGCAGCACGCCGTGCTCGAGCAGGTCGATTTTCTCCAGCGCCGACATCAGAAATAGCCTTCCTTCTTGCGCAATTCCATCGACGATTCGTTGGTCTGGTCGTCGAGCCGGGTCGCGCCGCGCTCGGTGATCGTCGCCAGCGCGGTCTCCGCGACGATCGCCTCGATCGTCGCCGCATCGGAGACGACCGGCGCCGTGCAGCTGATGTCGCCGACCGTGCGAAAGCGCACGGAAATCTGCTCGACGGTTTCGCCCTCGCGCGGAGGCGTCAGGGCGGTGACTGGCACCAGCGCCGGGCCGCGGCGAACGATGCGTCGCCGATGGGCCAGATAGAGCGACGGCACGTCGAGGCGCTCGCGGGCGATGTACTGCCAGACGTCGAGCTCGGTCCAGTTGCTGATCGGGAAAACCCGCACGTGCTCGCCGGGCCCGACGCGTGCGTTGTACAGGTTCCAGAGCTCGGGACGCTGATTCTTCGGATCCCATTGTCCGAACGCATCCCGAAACGAGAACACCCGTTCCTTGGCGCGAGCCTTTTCCTCGTCGCGGCGCGCGCCGCCGATGCAGGCGTCGAAGCCGAACTCCGCGATCGCATCGAGCAAGGTCACCGATTGATGGCGGTTGCGGCTTTCTGCGGGGTTTGCGAGAACGACGCGGCCTTTGGCGATCGAGTCCTCGACCGAGCGCACGATCAGACGCTCCCCCAGCTCGGCGACACGGCGGTCGCGAAAGGCGATGACCTCGGGAAAGTTGTGACCGGTGTCGATGTGCAGCAGCGGAAACGGAAAAGCGCCGGGGCGGAACGCCTTTTCGGCGAGCCTCAGGAGGACCAGCGAATCCTTGCCGCCGGAAAACAGCAGGGCAGGGTGCTGGCATTGCCCGGCGACCTCTCGCAGCACGTGGATCGCTTCGGATTCGAGCCAGCCCAGATGATCGGCGTCGGCGGCGCGCCAGGGCCCGGCGGAAACCGAGGCGAAATCCGGTTCGAGGAATGCGGCGTCGGTCATGCCGGGACTCCGTCGGCAATCACGCGCACCGGGACATCGATCGGCCGGCGGTGCAAGCCGCATTCGCGGTGCTCGGGTTGCTCCCACCACCAGCGTCCGGCGCGCAGGTCCTCGCCGGGCTCGATCGCACGCGTGCACGGCGCGCAGCCGATGCTGGGATAGCCCTGATCGTGCAGCGGATGGTAGGGGACCGCATTGGACCGCAGGTAATGCCAGACGTCGGCCTCGCTCCAGTCGGCCAGCGGATTGAACTTGGGTATGCCGCGCTCGCCATCGAATTCCTCGACGGTAAGATCGGCGCGCGTGATCGATTGCGCGCGGCGCTGGCCGGTGATCCAGCCGCGCATCCCGGCGAGTCCGCGGGCGAGCGGAACCGACTTGCGGATCGCGCAGCAGGCCCGACGCAGCTCGACGCTGCGGTAGAAG
>DASYJB010000098.1:0-24420 GCA_035996965.1 Casimicrobiaceae bacterium
GCGCATCAACGCCTTTCCCGATCCGGTCGAAGCGCGCAAGAACTTCATCGCGCGCCAGCCGATGGGACGGCTCGCCACGCCCGAGGAGATCGCACCCGTCGTCGTGTTTCTGGCGTCGGACGAATCGGCATTCGCGACCGGGACCGTCTACTCGGTCGACGGCGGCATGACCATTTGAAACAGGATCTCCCACCGCCGCACATGCCTCGACCAGCTCGGCATGCGCGGCGCATGAAACCCATCCGCGCTCGAGTGTCGAGAGACGGATTTCGATGAAAGTCCGAACATGAAACTCGTACGCTACGGCCCCGCAGGCAAGGAAAAGCCCGGACTGATCGATGCCGACGGCAAGCTGCGCGACCTGTCACGCAAGATCCGCGACATCGATGCAACGACGCTCTCGCCGGCGAAGCTCAAGGAACTGGCCAAGCTCGACACCCGGCGCCTTTCGCTGGTCAAGGGCAAGCCGCGTTTGGGCGCTTGCGTCGCGACGCCGGCAAAGTTCGTCGCCATCGGCCTCAACTACATCGATCACGCCAAGGAAACCGGCTCGCCGATCCCCGAGCATCCGATCGTCTTCTTCAAATCGCAAACCTGCATCATCGGGCCGAACGACAACGTGATGCTGCCGCAGAATTCGGTGAGCACCGACTGGGAGGTCGAGCTCGGCGTCGTCATCTCGCGCACTGCGCGGCAAGTCGCCGAAAAAGATGCGTTGAAATACGTCGCCGGCTACTGCATCGTCAACGACGTTTCCGAGCGCGAGTTCCAGATGAAGCGCAGCGGCTCGCAATGGAGCAAGGGCAAGGGCTGCGACACTTTCGGCCCGATCGGCCCGTACCTGGTGACGACCGACGAAATCAGGAACCCGCAGAATCTCGACATGTGGCTCGACGTCAACGGCGTGCGGCGCCAGACCGGCAACACCCGGACGATGATCTTCGGCATTGCGGCGCTGGTCGCCGACGTCTCGCGCTACATGACGCTGTTGCCGGGCGATGTCATCACGACCGGCACGCCGCCCGGCGTGGGCCTGGGCATGAAGCCGACGCCGCAGTATCTGAAAGCCGGCGATGTCGTCACCCTCGGCATTCAGGGACTGGGCGAGCAGCGCCAGAAAATCGTCCCGTTCAAGAAGGGTCGTTAAGGGCCCGCTCCGGCACGATCGTGACCGGCAACGACGCCACGCGCGCGCTGTCGCGCGATGCTTTCCTGTATCCGCCGCTGGCGGCGAGCCGCACCGGACGGCTGCAACTCGACGCCCTGCACGCGATGTATTGGGAGGAGTCGGGCAATCCGCGCGGGGTGCCGGTCGTCTTCCTGCACGGCGGGCCTGGCGGCGGCAGCTCACCCGACCACCGCCGCTTCTACGATCCGGCCCACTACCGGATCATCGTCTACGACCAGCGGGGCGCCGGGCAATCGACGCCGCTAGGCGAGTTGCGCGACAACACCACGCCGCGCCTGATCGCCGACATCGAACGGCTGCGCAAGCACCTGAGCATCGAGCGCTGGCTTCTGTTCGGCGGCTCGTGGGGCTCGACGCTCGCCCTGGCCTATGCCGAGACGCATCCGGAACGAGTGCTGGGACTGGTGCTGCGCGGCATTTTTCTCTGCCGGCCGCAGGAGATTCAATGGTTTCTTTATCAGATCCGGTTCATGCAACCCGAAGCCTGGCGGAATTTCGCCGAATACCTGCCGGCGGCCGAGCGCGGCGACCTGCTCGCCGGCTACCATCGCCGGCTGACCGACCCCGATCCGGCGGTGCACATGCCGGCCGCGCATCGCTGGAGTCGGTACGAAGGCTCGTGCTCGACCTTGCTCCCCGATCCGGATCTGGTCTCGCATTTCGACGAGGACGCGGTGGCGCTGGCGATCGCACGCATCGAGGCTCATTACTTCGTCAACCGGATCTTTCTGCCGGACAACTCGCTGCTCGCCGGCATCGATCGCATCCGCCACCTGCCCTGCACGGTCGTCCAGGGTCGCTATGATCTGGTCTGCCCGATCTTTTCCGCCGATGAGCTGCACCGAGCGTGGCCGGAAGCCGAGTACATCGTCGTCGGAGACGCCGGCCATTCGGCGCGCGAGCCCGGCATCGCGCGCGAACTGGTCGCGGCGACCGATCGCTTTCGCCGGCGGCTGGACGGCGCCGCCGCGCACTGACGCAGGCTTTTTTCCGACGCGGCGACGTTCGTCCAGCCGAAACCGATCCCGCTAGGGCTCGTCCGCCTCGTCGTCCGACGAAAGCCGGAACGCCGTCACCTGGAACGACAGACCGATATCGTCGCCGACGATCCCCAGCGCGTAGTTCATGCCGAAATCGGAGCGCTTGATCGTCGTGTCGACTTCGGCGCCGCAACCGTCGCGGCCGGTTTCGGGGTCCTTGCCGCAATCGAGCCGGGCGACGTGCAGTTCGACCGGGCGCGTGACGTTGTGCATCGTCAGCTCGCCGAAGACGCCGACCAGTCGAGCGCTGTCGAAGGCGAGCCGCGTCGACCGGAAGCGCACGACCGGATAGTGCGCGGTATCGAACATCTCCTCGCCGCGGAGAAAGGCGTCGCGCGCGGCCCAGCCGGTGTCTATCGACGCTGCGTCGACGATGAAATCGATCTGGCCGGTATGTGCATCGGGATCGAGAGCTATCGTGCCGCGCGTGCGGCCGAAGTGGCCGCGCTGCATCGACAGGCCCAGGTGCCTGACGGCGAAGTGCGCGCTGGTCAGCTCGGGATCGACTCGATAGATCGCTAACGCTTCCGCCGCTTCCGCCAAACCGGAAGTCGCGACCAGCGTCGCGACGGCGAACAGCAAAGCTCCGACACGGTTGCCCCCCGATCCGGCCAAGCGCACCGGGCGGCGCACCGCGCTGGACCGGTGGCCGACGGCTACTCCCGGTAGGCTTCGATCGGGATCGTGATCTTCACGTCGTCGCCCGACGAGCGCCCGACACCAGCTTTCATGCCCCAGTCGGAGCGCTTGATGGTCGTGCTCGCTTCCGCACCGCACATGGGCTTCTTGTTGAACGGATTGTCGCCGCACTGGAAGTCGGCCACCTTGAGCGTGACAGGCCGCGAGACGCCGATCATCGTCAGCTCGCCGTCGACGCCGGTCAGGCGATCGCCGTCGAAACGCATCGCCGTCGACTTGAAGGTCATCGTCGGATATTTGGCGACATTGAAATAGTCTTCGCCCTTCAGGATGCTGTCGAGCCGCGGATCGTGCGACCTGATCGACGTGGTATCGATCGTTACGTCGATGCTGCCTTTCTTGCCTTCGCGATCGAGCGTGATCTTCCCGGTCGACTTGGTGAAGTCGCCGCGCTGGGTCGAAAATATCGTGTGCCGGATCTCGTACGATGGCTGCGAGTGCGCCGGGTCGGTGACGTAGCTTTCCTCGGCGGCGGCGGCAGTGAATGTGGCGACTGAAAGCAGCAACGCGAGGGCAAACGCGCCGGACTGTCTGGACATGGAATGGCTCCTTGGTTCCCAATGGGACGATTCGCGGCAGATCGGGACAACAGCCGCCGCGCCGCGATTATTCCATGCGCGCGAGCCGCGGTCCTATTTGACCGGCGGCAAGACCATCCGGATCCGCACGATGACCTCGTTGGCTACGGTGTCGGGGTCGGCCCAGTCGGCATCGCCGATTCGATAATCGAGCCGCTTGATCGTGAACGCGCCCTCGGCGACGCTGTTGCCCGAGGCGTCCTTGCCCAGTGCGATCGGCACGACCGCGTCGTGGGCGACGCCCTTCATCGTCAGCTTTCCCGCGACTTCGTACTTGCCGCTGCCGACGTCCTTGATCGAGCTCGAGACGAATCGGGCGACCGGAAACTTCGCCGTATCGAACCACGACGGGTGCCGGACCTCGCTTTCGGCTTCATCGCTGGCCAGATCGATGCTGGCGAGCTCGATATCGAAATCGGCCTTCGAGTGCGCCAGGTCGCCCGGCATGAAAACGATATTGGCCTTCCACCGGCGAAAACTGCCCTCGACATTGATGCCCATCTGCTTGGACACGAAGCGGATCTCGCTTTTGTCGATCAGCACGCCCTCGGCGCCGGCCTGGCCGGCGGCGAGCAGCATCATCCCGAGCGAAGGAATAAACGAACGCAAGCGCATTGGCGTGGACCTTTCCCCTGGATCGCCGACCGCTACGGCGGCAGCATACGCGTCAGAACGGTGTCGCGGTCGATGAAATGGTGTTTGAGCGCTGCCGCGGTATGGACACAGACCAGTGAAAACAAGGCGAAGTTCAACGTCAGGTGCAGGGCAAGCAGCGCGCGCGCCAGTTCGCGGTCCTTCGGCACCAGGTCGGGAAGCGGGACCAGACCCAGGTAGATGACCTGGACGCCGGTCGACGAGCTGTAGATCCACCCGGACAGCGGGACCGCCAGCAGCAGTCCGTAGAGCGCGTCGTGGACCAGCACCGAAGCCCGGCGCTGCCATGGCGGCATCGTCGACAGCGGACGCGGCATGGCATGGGTCGCGCGCCAGGCTAGCCTCAGGCAGGTCAGCAGGAATATGGTGATGCCGATCCACTTGTGCCACGCGTACCACTGCAGCTTCTGGCGGCTCAACGGAAGCCCGACCATCGACAGCCCCACGGTAAAACTGCCGACGATCAGCAGCGCGGTCAGCCAATGCAACGCGATCGCCACACGGCCATACTGCTCGCCGCCCGGATCGTCCGCGATTGCCGTGAGATCGTCCATGCCGCAGCTGTTGTAATGCGATCGGCGGCACCCTGTCAACGCAAAGGATACGCCACGGATGCGCCGCTATAATGAGCCGATCATCATGACGGCCAGGTTGAAATCGACACCCATCGTCGCGACCTCGGGCAATGCCGAATGGCTCGCCCGCAGCCGTGCCGCCGTCTGGCATCCGTGCACGCAAATGAAACGGCACGAGACTTGGCCGTTGGTTCCGATTGCCCGTGGCCGCGGTCCGTGGCTCTACGATTTCGACGGCCGCCGCTACCTCGATGCCGTCAGCTCCTGGTGGGTCAACCTGTTCGGTCACGCGCACCCGAAGATCAACGCGGCGATCGCATCCCAGCTCGACGAGCTCGAGCACGTGATGCTCGCCGGCTTCACGCAGCGTCCGGTGGTCGAGCTCTCCGAGCGGCTTGCCTCGCTCGCGCCGGGCAACCTCGGTCATTGCTTCTACGGCTCCGACGGCGCTTCGGCGGTGGAGATCGCGCTGAAGATGAGCTTTCACTACTGGCGCAATCACGGCGAGTCCGACAAGACCGGCTTCATCGCGCTCGAGCACGGCTATCACGGCGAAACGCTCGGTGCGCTGTCGGTCACCGACGTCGCCTTGTTTCGCGACGCCTACGCGCCTCTGCTGCGGCAGCACGCGGTTCTGCCGTCGCCCGACGCGCGGCTCGCGCCGAGCGGCTGCACGGCGCGGCAACATGCGCTCGCGGCAGCTGCCGCGCTGGAAGCGCATCTGGCGCTGCATCACCGGACGATCGCCGCGCTCATCATCGAGCCGCTGGTGCAGGGGGCGGCCGGGATGGCGATCTACGATCCGGCCTATCTCGAACAGGCACGCGCGCTATGCACCCGCTACGGCGTCCACCTGATCGCCGACGAGATCATGACCGGCTTCGGGCGCACCGGAACGATGTTCGCTTGCGAGCAGGCGCCGGTCGCCCCCGACTTCCTCTGCCTGTCGAAGGGATTGACCGGCGGTTACCTTCCGTTGTCGGTCGTGCTGACGACCGACGAGATCTACGCGGCGTTTTACGACGACGACCTCGCGCGCGGCTTTTTGCACTCGCACTCGTACACCGGCAACGCGCTGGCGTGCCGCGCCGCGCTGGCGGTGCTGGACCTGTTCCGCGACGAGGACGTGATCGTCGCCAACCGCGCCCGAGCGGCGACGCTCAGCGCGTTGGCACGACCGCTTGCCGCGCATCCGAAGGTCCGGGATTTTCGCCACCTGGGCATGATCTGGGCGTTCGAAGTGGACAGCGCGCGCGAGGACTTCGCCTCGTGGTGCTTTACCGCCGCGCTGCAGCGCGAGCTCTTGCTGCGTCCGATCGGACGCACGATCTACTGGATGCCGCCGTACTGCCTGTCCGACGACGAGACGGCGCTGCTGGCGGCGCGCACGCTGGATATCGTCGCATGCGCCTGATGCGGGCCCTTCTGCGCCCGGCGCTGGCAGCGCTGAGCCTGCCGCTGGCCGCAATGAGTGGAATGGCCGGCGCGGGATTGCCGACGCCGGTCGCGCGCGCATTTGCCGACCAGCACATCCCGCTCGCCGCCGTCAGCGCCTACGTGCAGGAGCTTGGCACGGCGCAGCCGGTGTTTTCGCATCAGCCCAAGCGGCCGATGAGCCCGGCCTCGACGATGAAGCTGGTGACGACGTTCGCCGGACTCGAGCTGCTGCGGCCCGAATACCGCTGGAAGACCGAAGCGTATGCCGACGGAACCATAGCCGGCGGCGTGCTGGACGGCAATCTGGTGCTCAAAGGCTACGGCGATCCAAAGATCACCATCGAGCAATTTCAGGAATTGATCGCGCGGCTGAGGGCGACCGGACTAGCGACGATACGCGGTGATCTGATCGTCGATCGCAGCTACTTCGCGCCGATGCCGTACGACCCCGGCGCGTTCGACGCGGAGCCGCTGCGCCCGTACAACGTCGGCCCCGACGCCCTGTTGGTCAACTTCAAGAGCGTGCGCTTCGCGTTCGCGCCGAACGCCGCCGGCAATGCGGTCGAGGTTCGCACCGAGCCGGCGCTGGCCAATGTCGCGGTGCACGGCACGCCGCGCCTGATCGAAGGCCTGTGCGGCGACTGGAAAGGCGGGCTGGTCGCCGCATTCGACGCCCGCGACGACGGCGCCGACGTGAGCTTCGGCGGCGACTATCCGGCAGCCTGCGGCGAGCGCGAATGGTTCATCGCGCTACTCGACGCCCCGCATTACGTGCTCGGCGCCTTTGCGCGCATGTGGGCCGATTCCGGCGGCACCTTCGCTGGCACGGTGCGCGAGGGCCGTGCGCCGCGGAACGCGCCGCCGATCGCCGTCCTGCAATCGCAGCCGCTTTACGATGTCGTGCGCGACATCAACAAGCTGTCGAACAACGTGATGGCGCGACAGCTTTTCCTGACCTTGGCGACGACCATGCATCCGCCGCCGGCCACCGCAGCGAACGCGACCCGCGCCATCGAGCGCTTGCTTGCGCGAAACAAGCTCCGCTTCCCCGAGCTGGTGCTCGACAACGGCTCGGGCCTGTCGCGGCGCGAGCGAATTTCCGCGCGCAGCATGGCACGGCTGCTGATCGCGGCCGACGCCAGCGACGTGCGCGACGAATACGTGAGCTCGCTCGCGGTTGCCGCAACCGACGGCACCGTCAGCAGGCGGTTCCTGAGCGACCAGGTCGCCGATCAGGCGTTTCTGAAGACCGGGACGCTCGAGGGCGTGCGCGCGATCGCCGGTTATGTGTTCGATCCCGCCGGGCGGCGCTTTGTCGTCGTCTGCTTCGTCAACCACCGCAACGCATTGCGCGCGCAGGCTCCGCTCGACCTGCTGGTGCAATGGGTGTACGACCACGGCCACGACGCAGCGCGCCGCGCAGCGCGCTAAAGACGATCGGTCACATGCCGGGTATCGGCTTGCTGTCGTTGAACAGGACGTAGCCGCGAATCAGCCGGTACAAGACCCAGATCGTCGTCGCGATCCAGATGCAGATTGCGATCGGTATGCCGATCAGGGTCACCGCCGCCAGCCAACCCACGAGGTTCCACAGTACCGAGAACCAGAACGTACGGATAAGCCAGCGGTAATGCGATTGCAGCCAGGTTCCGGCAGCCTCGCTGCGCTTCACGTAGGCAATGATCAGCGCGATGAGGCCGATCAGTCCAAGCAATGGGGTGCTCAGCAACCCCGCCGAGACCAGTCCGGCAATGGCCGCGACCGCGAACAGCGCGTAGACGACCAGCGTCGTCGAAATCAGCGACTGCGACGGGACGCCGGCGCCGGCCGGCGGAAGCTGCGGTGCGGAAGACTCGCTCATGTCGGCTGCTCCTCTGGAACGGGTTGAAGTCGGAGAAACCCAGGTACTAGCTCGCGCAAGACCCCGCCGCGCCCGGTCGGCCGGCGCCTATTTTTCATAGCGGCGGCCGTCCCGGTGCGCGCCGTACTCGCCGTTGCCGTCGTCGCACCAGACGAGGTCGTCATCCGGATAGAAACACTTGTCGCCGTCGATGCGGTTGCCGATCTCGAGATAGCTTGCCGGCACGTTGCCGCGGTTGATGAAATGGTGCGCGTCGCGCTTGCCTGCCGGATAGCCGGTGCACGTGCCGGGACCTAGCGTCTGCTCGCCGGCGTCGGTCACCAGCGTCACCTCACCGGCAAGGATGTAGACGAACTCGTCCTCCAGCGTGTGCCAGTGGCGCAGCGCCGATTGCGCGCCGACAGCCAAGGTCACCAGGTTGACGCCGAATTTGGTCAGGCCGCAGGCGTCGCCGAGACGCCGCTTGGCGCGATCGCCCATGCGGCTCTTGAACGGCTCCGGATATGCGGAACCTCGTTTCTCGGTCACGGTGGTCGGGTCGAGGGCAGGCAGCTCGAGTCGGCTCATCTTGACGGCACTCCCGGAGCGGTTCGGCGCGACTTAGCGCAGCGCTATAATACCCGCCGAGCGGCATATCGGGCTCGCGCCAACGCGGCCGATACGCTCATTGCCTGGAGATGACCATGACTGCAGCAAAATTCGAACGCAGCCGCGAAGCGCTCGTCAAGGATTTCACCGACGTGCTGGCCGAAGCGGAGTCCCTGTTGAAACAGGCGGCCAAGGAGTCGGGCGAGAAGGCCAACGACCTGCGCGGGCAGGTCGAGGCAAAGCTGCGATCGGCCAAGATAAGGTTGCACGACCTGTCCGACGACGCCAGCGAAAGCGCCAAGGCGGCCGCGAGGGTGACCGACGACTACGTGCGCGACAATCCTTGGCAGGCCATCGGCATCGCGGCGGCGGTCGGCTTTCTGGCCGGACTCGCGTTGAGCCGACGCTAGCACCCGGTGGCCGACCCGAACGCCAGACCCGCGGCAGGGCTGGGCAGCGCGCTGTCGCAGCTGGCCGCGACCGCGCTCGCGATGGTGCGCACGCGGATCGAGCTCGCCACGGTGGAGTTCAGCGAAGAGCGCGAGCGCGCCAAGGAGATGCTGCTGCTGGTGTTTTCGACCCTTCTGGTCGCGCTGTTCGCGCTGCTGTTCGCGTCGGTTTTCATCATCGCCTACTTCTGGGACAGCTACCGCCTGACCGCCGTCGGCGCGGTCACCGGCTTCTACCTTGTGCTTGCGGTCATCTTCCTGATCCGTCTCAAGCAGCGGATGCAGGAGAAGCATTCCCCGTTCGCCGCAACGCTGTCGCAGCTCGAAGAGGACGCCGAGGCTTTGCGGCGCAAGCCATGAGCGAACGCCTGGACGAACTGGCGGCACGGAAATCGCTGTTGGTGGCGCAGCTGCGCCTGCAGCGGATGGAGTTCGCCTTGCACGCCGGCGACGTGCGAGGCGCGTTGCGGCCGGCCGGCTTGATCGGCAGTGCCGTCGCTCAGCCGGCCGCGATTATCGCGCTGGTCGAGGCGATCGCGCCGGTGTTCGGACTGCAGCGCTACGCGCGGTGGGTGCGCCTGGCATCGATCGCGTTCGCGGTGACGCGTATCGCGCGCAAGTGGCGCCAGTCGACGATCGACTGACGGTCCTGCGGTGAAGCTCTGGGGCGTCGCGATGGTGCGCGACGAGGCGGACATCATCGAGGCCTTCGTCCGGCACAACCTGACCGTCGTCGATGGCCTCGCGATCATCGACCATAGTTCCAGCGACGGCACGGGGGAGATCCTCGCCGCGCTCACTGCCGAGGGCCTGCCGCTTCGCACGACGGTCGAGCGCGACGCCAACTTTCGCCAGTCCGCGGTCATCACGCGAATGGCGCGCGAAGTATTCACCGCCTGCGATCCCGACTACATTTTCCTGCTCGACGCAGACGAGTTCCTCAAGGTCCCGTCGCGCGCGCGGCTCGAGGCGCTCCTCGCGCCGCTGCCGCCGGAAGTTCATGCGGTCCAGTCGTGGCAGAGCTATGTTCCCGACTTCGCGCACGAGCACGATACGATTTCGCTGTTGAAGAGCGCGCGCCGGGCGCCGCCGCCGCAGCCCGCGGTCAGCAAGGCTGTCGTCTCGCGTCATTTTCTGCATAGCCCGACCTTGATCGCCGAAGGCAACCACCTGGTCCTGCGGGCCGTCGGCGCCGAGTCGTATCCGATCGTGCGCCACGCACCGCTGTCGCAGGAGGAGTGCGCGATCGCGCATGTGCCGGTTCGCTCGGCGGCGCAATTCAGCGCCAAGATCGCCGTCGGCTGGCTGTCGTGCCTGATGCAGCCGGGTCGCTCGGAAGATCTTTCCTACCATTGGCGCGATGCATTCGCGCTGCTGCGCTCCGGACGGCAGCTGACGCCTGAGCTCCTGACCGCGATCGCCGCGAATTACGGCGCCCCCGATGTGCAACGCTTCGAATCGGCCACGGTCGAGCTGATCGATGATCCGTTCCTGGCCGAGTTCTCCAACCGGCATGACGATGTCGGGCGGACCGACGCGCTGGCGCTGGTACTGCGCTACGCCGAGCGCCTCGCGCGCCAGGTCGGCGGCAGAGGCGCGAACGCGGCGAAGCTGCCGTGGGGCTTGCGCTAGAGTCCCAGCGTAGACCAGATTGCGTCGACCCGGCGCCTGGTCGCATCGTCCATCGCGATCGGTCGACCCCACTGGCGTGAGGTTTCTCCCGGCCACTTGGCCGTCGCGTCGATGCCCATCTTGGCGCCAAGGCCGGCCACCGGAGAAGCGAAATCCAGGTAGTCGATCGGCGTGTTCTCGACGATCAATGTGTCGCGCGCCGGATCGACGCGCGTCGAAATCGCCCAGACGACCTCTTTCCACTGGCGGATGTCGACGTCATCGTCGGTGACGATGACGAACTTGGTGTACATGAACTGCTTGAGGAAGCTCCACACGCCGAACATCACGCGCTTGGCGTGTCCCGGGTACTGCTTCCTCAGGCTGACGATCGCCACCCGGTACGAGCAGCCTTCCGGCGGCAGGTAGAAGTCGGCGATCTCGGGAAACTGCTTTTGCAACAGCGGGACGAAGACCTCGTTCAGCGCGACACCGAGGACCGCCGGCTCGTCCGGCGGTTTGCCGGTATAGGTGCTGTGGTAGATCGGCTGCCGGCGCATCGTCATGCGCTCGATCGTCAGCACCGGAAAACGCTCGACCTCGTTGTAGTAGCCGGTGTGATCGCCGAACGGGCCTTCGCGCGCGCTTTCGAAGCCGCTGGCGTCGGACGCGTCCGGGCGGATGTGGCCTTCGAGCACGATTTCTGCCGACGCCGGAACGTGGAGCCCGTGGCTCAAGCATTTGACAATCTCGGTCCGGGCTCCCCGCAGCAATCCGGCGAACTGATATTCGGACAGGGAGTCCGGCACCGGCGTTACCGCGCCGAGCATCGTCGCCGGATCGGCGCCGAGGGCGACGGCAACCGGGAACGGCGTGCCCGGACGATGCTGCGCGTGATCGCGAAAATCGAGCGCACCGCCGCGGGCGCTGAGCCACCGCATGATCACGCGATTGCGCGAGAGCACCTGCTGCCGGTAGATTCCGAGGTTCTGTCTCGCTTTCAGCGGGCCCCGCGTCACCGTCAGGCCCCAGGTGATCAGCGGCGAGACGTCGTCCGGCCAGCAGGTCTGCACCGGCAGTCTTGCCAAGTCGACCTCTTGACCTTCCCACACGATCTCCTGGCACGGTGCCGACGAACGTTCCTTCGGCGCCATCTGCATCACCTGCATGAATACCGGACGCGTGTTCTGCCAGACGTCCTTGAGGCTGCGCGGCGGCTCCGGCTCCTTGAGGAACGCGAGCAGCCTGCCGACTTCACGCAGCGCCGAGACCGGATCCTCGCCGGCATCGGCGCCCATCGCCAGCGCGACGCGGCGCGGCGTTCCGAACAGGTTGCACAGCACCGGGATCGAGTGCCCTTTCGGCGCCTCGAACAGCAGCGCCGGACCGGCCGCCTTGAGGACGCGATCGCAGATCTCGGTCATCTCGAGGCGGGGGTCGACGTCGACGGCGATGCGCTTGACTTCGCCGTCGCGTTCGAGCTGGGCGAGGAAGTCGCGGAGATCGTGGTATTTCATGATTGCCTGTTCCGGCGCCCTTGCCCGATCTTAGCAAACCCGCTGCGGCGCAATGCACGGTCCATGCCGCCGCCCGCAGAGGTCGCCCGGGCGGGCGCCATCGGGCTTTTTTGTGCGCAACAAGGCGTAAATTGGCCGATTTGTCGGGATGCAGCGACAGTCGGCGTCGCGCGGATACCACACTACGTTCGAATGGCGATACTATCGGTCCCCGTTGCTGGACCTGAACAGAGACGGGCGACTATGCTCGGCTCGACTGGCGCGCATCGCTTTAGCGCGGCGCTTGGTCCCGCGGGAGATTTCCGTTTGCGAAATGCGATAACGACGCTTAAGGCGATGTTGGGAGCGTTTGCCCTGTTCTCGGCGAGCGCGGGCATCGCTGCGCCCAACGGCGGCACCGATGGCGCGCAGGCGCTCTCCAATGCGGTGGTCCAGTCCGACGTGCTTCCGTCGATCGAAATTCTGCCCAAGCAGCTCAATCTCGCCGGCCGGTGCAACGGCTTGGCGTTCGACTTGAACACCTTCATCAACACCACCGCCCAGACCTCAGCCAGCGTTCGGGTTTCGTCGCCTGTGCTCAATCCGAGCCTTCTCGAGCAATTCACCGACAATACCGGTGCGAATGTCGGCGTGTTCAACGCCAATTATCCTAATTTCCACATCTTGGGCTTCGGCGGCGGCCTCGCGCCAAACACGCCGATCAATATCAGCATCGCAACCTACACCGGGCCGAATCTGACCGGCACGGTGACGTTCACCAGCACGATCACGTTCGATTGCACGACCGGCCAGATCTCGCGGCTGGCGCGCGCGCCGCCGCTGCTGACGGCTGTCCCGGCGCTGGACTCCACCGGCCTCGCGCTGCTGGCAACGCTGGTCGGACTCGCCGGCGCCGCGGCACTGCGCGCGCGGCGGCGTGCTGCGCGGCCGTTGCGCTAGACTCGCCGGCCGTACCGCCAAAGCGCCTCATCGGCCCGCGGTCGTATCCCCCTCGAAGGCCCTCCGCGATTGACGACTCGCGGCCTCGACTATCGTCTCGCGCCAGGCAGCAAGCTTCTCGGTGAACGGCAGTGTGTAGGCCGGACTGGACGAAGGCAGCACGCAGACTACGTAGCCTGCCTCGCGCCATAGCGGCGCCGCCCGCGCGGCCGTCTGCCCGTTGAAGCAGACCCGCTCGAGCTCCGGCGCGCGGCGCTGTGCCAGCGCGATTTCGGCAAGCTCCGCGCGGCGGATCGCCGCATCGGCACTGCCCGCGCGAGCACACCGCACGATGCTGTCCCAGAGTCCGATCCGATGCGCGCGCAACGCGGAAAGTCGGCGCGCGTACGTCAGATCCGCCAAAGGCAAGTCGAGCAGTGCGCCGAGCAGCGGCCAGAAATGGTTGCGCGGATGCGCGTAGTACTGGCGCACAGCCAGCGAGGCGACACCGGGAAAACTGCCGAGTATCAGCACCCGCGTCGCCGCATCGAGCACCGGCGGCAATCCGCGTCGCAGCGGCGGCGCCGGCGCGACCCTCACTGCGGCCACCACGGCATCCGGTGCAGGCGCACGCTGTAATCTGCGACGATGCCGGCGAACACAGCAAAGCCGAGCCAGTGGTTGCCGAGAAACGCGCGGAAGCAATCCGCGCGGTCGCGCTTGCGTATCAGCCGGTAGTGCCACAACGCGATCAGCGACGCCGTCAGCACGCCGACATAGAACAGCGGTCCCATCTGCCGATCGCTGCCGATCCAGGTCAATCCGGTCAGGTAGACCGCGTAGCAGAACATCACCACCAGCACGTCGAACCTGCCGAACGTGATCGCCGAGGTTCTCAGCCCCAGCTTCAGGTCGTCGTCGCGGTCGACCATCGCGTACTCGGTGTCGTAGGCCATCACCCAGAACAGGTTGATCGCGAACAGCGTCCACCCGAGCGGCGTCACCTCCCCGTACACCGACGCGAACGCCATCGGAATGCCGAACGAGAACGCGATGCCGAGGAAAGCCTGCGGCAGCGCGAAAACCCGCTTGCAGTACGGATATGCGGCGGTGATCAGCAGGGCCGGCACCGACAGCAGAATCGTCGTCCGGTTGAGCGGCAGAACCAGACCCAGCGCGCAACAGGCGAGCGCCGCGGCGACGGCGAGCGCTTCCCACGGCGCAATCTCGCCGCGCGCCAGAGGGCGATTGGCAGTGCGCTCGACGTGCGGGTCGAAATTGCGGTCGGCGTAGTCGTTGATCGCACAGCCGGCCGAGCGCATCAACAGCGTGCCCAGCGCGAAAATGCCGACGACGATCCACGACGGCGACCCGAACGCCGCGAGCCACAGCGCGGACAGCGTCGGCCAAAGCAGCAGCAGCGTGCCGATCGGCTTGTCGAGACGGATCAGGCGCTCGTAGGCGTCGATCCGCGCGGCGATCGCCTGCCAGCGGGTTGGCGCCGCCGCGCCCGAGCCGGGCCCGCCGACCGTCATTGCGCGCCCAGCGGCAGCGCGAGCTGCCTCTTGAGCGCGCGTGGCGCAATGTCCGCCAGCAGTGCATCGGGGGTCGCAAACGCGAGCCGCACGCGCAACTCGCGCTTCATCCGCACGTTGGAAAGCCGCCTCGATTCGCTCATGAACGAGAGCAGCATCGGTGCGATGCGCGCTTCGGCCTCGTCCCACGACACGCGCGGCGGCCGCGGCAGGCGAAACGCATCGGCGACCGCGTCGAGCCAGTCGCCGAGCTTGAGCTCGGCATCGTCGCTGATGTTGTATGCGCGGTTCGGCTTGCCGCGAAATGCCGCGGCAACGGCGGCGCGCGCCAGGTCATCGGCATGGATGTGATTGGTGAAGACGTCCTCTTCGGGCCGAAGCACCGGCGTTCCCTGTCGGATGCGGTCGAGCGGCAGCCTCGTTTCGGCATAGATGCCGGGCGCACGCAGCACCGAAAGACTGACGCCGTAGCGACGCGCCCAGCTGCGCAGCCGGTCCTCGGCCGCGACGCGCCTGTTTGCGCGCGGCGTCTGCGGCTTGCGCGGACGCGTTTCGCCGACTCGCGCGCCGGCGCAATCGCCATAGACGCCGGTCGTGCTGATGTAGACGAAGCGCTGCGGTATAATTCGCGCTTTTGTCAGGGCCGCGACCAGCCTTGCCGTTCGCGGATCGTCGCGGCCTTCGGCTGGTGGCGGCGCGAAATGCAGCACTGCAAAAGGCGCCGTCCGCAGGCGCTCGAGGCTGTGATAGCGATCGAGATCGCCGATGATCGGCACGATGCCGCGGCCGCGCAGCTTCGGTATCTCGTCGCGCCGGCGCGTGAGCCCGTACAGCCGCACCTTGCCGCGCAGAAGATCGGCGGTGCGCAGCGCGATGTCGCCACAGCCAATTAACAAGACCCTGATCACCGCCGTCTCTACGCTGCGCGCTTAAAGTCTACCGATGCCGCATCAGATTACCATAAAGCCCAGCGAGCATTCGTTCGCCTGCGACGACGACGAGACCGTGCTCGCGGCGGCAATGCGCGCCGACCTGATGATTCCTTACGGCTGCCGCAATGGCGCCTGCGGAACCTGCAAGAGCCGTCTGCTCGAAGGCGTCGTCGACTACGGGCACTACCAGCCGGGCACGCTTACCGACGCCGAAAAAAGGCAAGGCTATGCGCTGCTTTGCGTCGCCCGCCCGCAGACCGACCTCATCGTCGAAGTACGCGAAGTGCGAAAGGCCGGCGACATCCGCATCCGCAAGCTGCCCTGCCGGATCGAAAACATCGACAAGGTCGCCGCCGACGTCGCGATCGTCTCGTTGAAGCTTCCGGCGAACGACCGGCTGCAATACCTGGCCGGGCAATACGTCGATTTTCTGCTCAAGGACGGGCGCCGGCGCAGTTTTTCGATCGCGACCGCGCCCGAGGACGACGCGCTGCTCGACCTGCATATCCGGCACGTTCCGGGCGGCTACTTCAGCGGGCAGCTGTTTAACGAATTCAAGGGTCGCGAGATCCTGCGGATCGAGGGTCCGCTGGGCAATTTCTTTTTGCGCGAAGACTCGGACAAGCCGATCATCTTCGTCGCCGGCGGGACCGGCTTCGCACCGATCAAGGCCGTGATCGAGCACGCGTTTCATCACGCGATCGACCGCCAGATCGTGCTCTACTGGGGCGTACGCTCGCGCGACGATCTCTACCTGCCGGATCTTCCGGCCGAATGGCAGCGCCGGCATTCGAACTTCACCTTCATCCCGGTGCTGTCCGATCCGCTGCCCGACGACCGCTGGCCGGGCCGCACCGGGTTCGTGCACAAAGCGGTGATGACGGACTTCGCCGACCTGTCCGGCTATCAGGTCTACGCCTGCGGCGGTCCGGCGATGATCGACGTCGCGCGTCGCGAATTCACCGAGCTGCGACGGCTGCCGCCGGAGGCCTTCTACGCCGATTCGTTCACCTATGCGGCGCAGGCCGACGCGCCGGCGTAGGCAGACGATAGCGAGCTGACGGGCCGGCGGCCGCCATGACGTTCGATTCGCTGACCTTCGTCGTCTTTCTCGCCGCCATTTTCGGCGGCTACTGGGCGGTGCGCTCGTGGACCGCGCGCAAGGTTTTCCTGCTGGGCGCCAGCTACCTGTTTTACGCAGCGTGGAACCCGTTTTTCGTGCTGTTGATCATCGCGACGACGGGGTTCGACTGGCTGGCCTCGCACTGGATGGACCGGGTGCAGCACCCGTCGTACCGCCGCGCGATCCTTGCTTCGTCGATCGCCATCAACCTGGGCTCGCTCGGCTTCTTCAAGTACGCGCAGTTTTTTTCCGATAACGCGGTCGACCTCTTGCACGTGTTCGGCATCCGCTTCGAGCCGGTGTCGCTCGGCATCCTGCTGCCGGTCGGCATCTCGTTCTACACGTTCGAGAGCCTGTCGTACGTGATCGACGTCTATCGCAGGCGCATCGCCGTGTCGAAGAGCCTGCTCGACTACGGGCTGTACGTGACGTTCTTTCCGCATCTGGTCGCCGGACCGATCCTTCGATACGGCGACTTCTCGCCGCAATGCGCGCAACCGAAGTCGTGGCGCTCGGCCGAAGTCGGCAAAGGCCTGGCGCTGTTCGTCTACGGCCTGGCGCTGAAGGTCTGTCTGGCCGACCTGGTGTTCGCGCCGGTCGTCGACCGTGTGTTTGCGTCCGGCGTCAACGCGGGATTCGGCGAAAGCTGGCTGGGTGCCACGTCGTTCTCTCTGCAGGCGTATTGCGACTTCGCCGGCTATTCGCTTTGCGCGATCGGCGTCGCGCTGATGTTCGGCTTCCGGTTTCCGATGAATTTCGAGAGTCCGTTCGGTTCGGTCGGCATGGCCGAGCTGTGGACGCGCTGGCACATGTCGCTGGCGAGCTGGATCCGCGATTACGTCTTTCTCCCTCTCGGCGGCTATCGCCGCGGCAGGCTGCGCGGTGAAGCCAATCTGCTGTTCGCGTTCCTGCTGGTCGGCCTCTGGCACGGCGCGGCATGGACGTTCGTCGTCTGGGGCGTGCTGCAGGGCGTCTTCATCTGCGCCGAGCATCTGGTCAAGCGATACGTCTGGGATTTCGGCAAGGTCGACAATCGCTTCGGCCGGGCGGCGCTCGCCGTGGCAACGTTCGGGATGTTCAGCATCGCCGCGGTGTTCTTCCGCGCGCATTCGTTCGGCCAGGGCACTTCGATTCTCGCGTCGATGTTCGCCCCCGGTGGGCACTCGACGCTGGTTCCGTTCAGCGAGGCGCTCGTCGCGCTCGTGCTGGGCGCCTGCGTCGTCGGCTCGCATATCCTGTTCGGCCACCTGCGCCGCTGGGACTGGCTCGATCGCTTGTCCGTCGCGCCACGCGCGGCTTCGATCGCCCTGGCGATGGCGGCTGTCGTGTTCTCGCCCGGATTCAATCCGGCGTTCATTTATTTCCAGTTTTGACGATGAACCGACAGTGGCTGCATGCCTGGGTCGCCGCGCTGCTGGTGTGCGCGCTGCTCGCCGTCGGGTACGAATGGCTGCTGCGCCAGCGCGGCTACCTCGTCACCGTGCAGGACGACGCCGACCTGTGGTCGATCCAACTCGATCGCATCCGGAATTCGCCCCGCGCGGTGGCGCTGCTCGGCGCGTCGCGGATCGAGTTCGGCGTCGATCCGGAGCTGCTTTCGCACGAGCTCGGCGGCCGGCCGGTCGCGATGCTCGCGGTCAACGGCAGATATCCGCTTGCGGCGCTGCGCGAACTGGCCGACGACCGGTCGTTCATCGGCCTCGCGATCGTCGGCGTCGATGCGCGCGGCATGCAACGCCGGCATTGGGAAATGCAGCAGAGCTATTTCGACCACTACCGCCGTCGCTGGACGCTCTCGCGGTGGATCCATCGCAAGCTGCTGACCGCGCTGCAGGAGAATCTGGTGTTCGTCCGCTCGGCGTTCTCAGCGATCAATATCGTCGAGCGCTGGATCGCCGGCGAGGGACCGCCGATGAACGACCACGTCGTCGTGCGCGCCGATCGCGCCGGATTCATCGACTATCACCGGCCCGATCTCCCCGGCATCCGGGCATCTCGCGTCGCCGAGCTTGTCCGCTACTATCGCGAGGAGCCGCCGACCGATTCCCGGACCTGGCTGCACGACCTGGATGCGGCATCGGCGTGGGTCGAGAAAATCCAGCGCCGGGGCGGCCGTGTCGTCTTTTTCCGCGAGCCCGCGGCCGACGAGAGCCTGGCGCTGGACGAGGCCAATTTTCCGCGCGACCGCTACTGGGACGCCTACGCGCGGCGCTCGCCGGCGACGATGATCGACTTTCGCGACGTCCCCGAGATGACGGCGTTCGTGCTGCCGGACACCTCGCACATCGACGGCACCGACGTGCCTCGCTTCACGATCGCGCTGGCGAATCTCCTGAAAAGCCGGAAACTGGTCGACTAAGCCCGGACACCGTCAGAGCCGCCGCAGTTCGCCGGTCGCCAGCTTGAGCGCCGCGACGAAATGCGCATTCGCCTCGTCGTCGCGGTTCAGGTGTCCGAGCATTTCTCCGAGCGCCAGATGCGCGCGCCAGCCATTGTCGAGCGCGAGGCTGGCTTCGAAATAGGTTTGCGCCTTGCCCCAGAGTTGCCGCCGCTGGCACAGCGTGCCGAGAACTCTTAACAGCACCGGATCCTGGTTGTGCCGCAACAGCCAGCGTTCGGCCTGTTCGAGCTGGCGGGTGTCGTCGGCCGGACGACATTCTCCATAGAGCTCGACCAGCTCGGAGTTCCATTCGCGCTCGAGACTCTCGGTGAGGATGTCGACGGCCTCCCGATCGCCGCCGAGCTGCAGGAAGCTCTGGGTCGCGGCGCGCGCGACTTTCGGATGCCGCTTCGCCGCGTCCGGCAGCCTATTCCAGTATTCGCGCAAGCCGGCGGCATCATGCGTCAGCAGCTTCAGCTGCTCGCTTTGCGCCGTCACTCGCACATGCTCGGCTTGCGTGCTGTCGAACACTTTGCGCCGGACCAGCTGATCGAGCAGCGGCGCGATGTCGGTCCAGCGCCGCGCTGCTTGCAGGCAGCGCAGCTCGAGACGCAGCGCCGCCGTATGCATGCCGGCTTCGCGCCGCAGCTCGCGCAGCGTGTCGAGCGCGCGTTGCGGCTGGCCTTGCTCGAGCGCGATTTCGGCGAGCAGCATCAATCGGGCGACTGCCAGGCTCGTCACCTGCGCGTCCGGGCGATTGAGCATCGCCTCGGCCGAATCGAAATTGCGAACGTCGATCGCGGCGCGCGCGCCTATGATCGCGTTGAGTCCGCTGGAACCCGGTATGGCCAGCGCTTCCAGGGCACGCTGTTGTGCCTTGCCGTAACGCCCTTCGAGCAATGCGACGACGGCCGAGTCCTGCGCCGAACGGGCCCGCTCCAGCTTCTGGCGCCGCCGCCATGCGCGCACCGTCTGCGGAAGGCGCGCGGTGCGCACGGCCAGGCGGATCGCAGCATACAGCGCGGCGAAACCGACGACGGCGATCAACAGCAGCAGGTTGAGCGAAAGCTCGATCCGGTACGGTGGCGTGACCAGCAGCGCGTAACCGGAATTCAGCTTGACCGCCAGCGCGGCGGCCACCGCCGCCGCGGCGAGCAGCAAGAACCAGAAGAGAAAGCGCATCGGCGGCGGGTGCGGCGCTGGTGGCCCGTTGCCGCTCTAGCGCTGCGGCTTGTCGCGCGCGATCTGGAGCACGCGCACCGCATCGAGGCTGGCGGCGAGTCCCGGCAGCTCGGCCGCCATGTCGGTCGCCTTCAGCTGTTTGAGCAGCGTCTGCAACGCCTGAACCGGCTTGGATCGCGTGTCGAAATACCGGGCGAGCCACGCGTCGGCGGCAGTGAGGTCGGCGCGGAAGTTCGCCTGGTCGTGAAACAGCAGCGCGAAGCGCGCCGACAGGAGCCTCAGCTTCAGATTCTCGCGCAGGAAAAACTGCTCCTGAGGCAGCAGCAACGGGACCTCGGGCCGGTCGATATTCTCGATGCGGACCAGTTGCCGTATCTGCTGCCAGGCACTCCTCAGCAGTCGGCGCCATCCGGACTCTCCCTGTGGCGGCGCGGGCGGCGGCGGCGTATCCAGTCTTTCGTCGATCGCGAGCGGCAGCGCATCGATCTGCGCGATGGCCTCGTCGAGCCGCAACGACAATCCCGCGACGTCGACGTACGGCACGGCCTTCAGCCGATCCATGTCCCGCGCCAGCGCGCGGCGCAGAGGGACGAATTGCGGACGGTCGAGCCGCTGCAATTTGGTGTCGGCGACCTGCAGCGCCGCAAGCGCACCGCGGACGTTCCCGGCCAGTTGCAGCTGCTGGCTGGCGAGCATCAGCACCTGCTCGACCTCGGTCAGTGCCCATTCGTCGCGCGACGGCGAAAGCTCGCGGTACAGCGCCTCGAGTGCCGACTGCTGTGCCTGCGATTCGCCGAGACGGTTTTCCAGAAGCGCGATCTTGGCTTGCGCGTCGCGCACGTTCTCCTGGGCATCCTTGACGATGGCGCGCGTTGCCTGCTGGGCGGCTTCGACTTCGGCGAGGCGCTTCGCGAGCTCGACGCGCAACTCGCGCTGCCCATGGCGTGCGTCCAGCCAAGCTGCCGCGATCGCAACAGCGATCACCAGCGCTGCAACCCACGCCCAGAGCGCAAGGCGCGGCGACGCAGGCGCAGTGGCCGGGATTCGGGGCGGTGGCGAGGAGGAAGCGGGGCGGTCGGCCGCCGGTTCGGGCATCGTAGTGAAGGCGAGCGCAGACGTGGTCGATTGTAGCAGGACGGCCGGTTGCTCCCGGCCGGGCTGGCCGGGAGCGTCACGCTCCACTAGAATATTGCACTTCCGCCGGCGCTCTTTGGCGGCCCGCGGCCCCGCCTCCCGATGCTCATCCTTGCACTCATCGCTGTCGTTGCCGTCGCCACGCTGACCGGTTACGCGTATGGGTTGCGCCGGCGTCAGCTGCCGGCCGGCACGCCTACCGGCTCGACGGTAACCGGTGCGATCGATCCAACAGGCGCTGTTTCCGGCCCCGACGCCGAGCGTATCGGCGCCGAAAAGGCGCGGATTATACGCAGCGGCGAAGGCGAAGCAGCCGATCTGCGGAAGGCGCTGGCGGACGCCGATGCGATCCGTTATCAGGCCGCCGCCTTCGGCGAAGACCGGAGGCGCCTGTTCGCTGCACTCGCCGATGTGCGCGGCGACAACGCCCGCTATCGACAGCTGGTGATCGACATCGAAAACAACGCGCCGCCTCCGATCCTGTCGGGCGCGGCCGGACCCGACGATCTGAAGCTGATCGTCGGCGTCGGGCCGGTGCTCGAGCGCATGCTGCACAACCTGGGCATCATGAACTTCCAGCAGATCGCTCGATGGAGCGAGCGAGACATCGACGAATTCGACGCGCGTCTGCCCGAGTTTCCCGGCCGCATCCGGCGCGATCAATGGGTGACGCAGGCGCGCTCGCTGCACCAGGCCAAATACGGCGACGGCGCGACCAGCCTGCGCCCGGACGGGCGGCGGCCATGATCGCCGCTGCAGGCGCGATCGTTCGATGACTTCGGCTCGTCGGGCCGCGCGGCGCGTTCCGGCCTCGGGTCTTTTTCTGGTCGCGATATTGACCTTGGTCTGGGGATGCAATTGGCCGGTGCTGAAGCTCGGCGTCACCGAGCTCGCGCCGCTGACTTTTCGTGGCGCGACGCTTCCGTTCGCGGCGATCGGCTTGTTGCTGGCGGCGAGGCTGTCGGGCGATTCGATCCGGATCCCGCGCGAGCATTGGGGCAAGGTCCTGGCGCTCGCGCTGTTCAACATCGCGGCATGGAACGGGCTGATCCTTTTCGGCGTCCAGCAGATGCCCGCCGGCCGGTCCGCGATCCTGGCGTACACGATGCCGGTCTGGACGGTACTGTTCGGCATGGCGTTGCTGCACGAGCCGCTGTCGAGGCGCAAGATCATCGGACTCGTGCTCGGCATGCTGGGCATGGCGGTCCTGCTCGGCGAAGACGTGCGGCATATCACGCGCTCGCCGATGGGCACCTTGTTCATCCTTGCCGCCGCGATTTCGTGGGCGTTCGGCACCGTGCTGCTGCGGCGCTGGAAGCCGCCGCTGCCGCAGAACACATTGACCGGGTGGATGATGCTGATCGGCTGGCTGCCTATCGCGGTCTGCGTGCCGCTGTTTGATGAGCATCCGATAAGTTCGCTGGCCCACATGTCGGGCACGGCCTGGTTCGCGGTGCTCTACAACATCTTTCTGGCCGGCACCGTCGCGCACTGGGCATGGTTCACGATGGCGCGCACGCTCCCGGTCGCGGTCAGCTCGCTGTCGTCGCTGCCGGTGCCGGTCGTCGGCGTGCTGTCGGGAATCCTCTTCCTCGGCGAGCGCCCGGGACCGAGCGAATACATCGCGCTCGCGCTGGTGCTGGCGTCGCTTTCCGCGGTGCTGTTCGCGCCGGCGACCAAGCCGGTCGTCCCTCCCGAGTAGCACCGCGGCGCAAAAGCGCCGCCGGCGCGAGCTACTTCAGCTCGGGAATCAGCGTCAGCACTTTCTTGTCGGCGAACCAGGCGTCGAGGTTCGCCTTGCACAGGTCGCCCATCGCCTGCCGCGTTTCGCGCGTGGCGCTCCCGACGTGCGGCAGCAGAACGACGTTGTCCATCCTCGTCAACGCCGCCGGAATGTGCGGTTCGTCGGCGAAGACGTCGAGTCCGGCCGCCTTGATCGTGCCGGCCTCGAGCGCGGCGACCAGCGCCGGCTCGTCGACGATCGAGCCGCGCGCTATGTTGATCAGCGTGCCCTTCTTGCCGAGTGCCGCGAGCACACCGGCGTTGACGATATTCCGGGTGGCCTCGCCTCCCGGACACGCGACGATCAGGAAATCGACGGCGGCGGCCAGCGCTTTCAGGTCGCCGACGTATTCGTAACCGACATCCTGCGGCTTGCGCCCCGTATAGGCGACTTTCATACCCATTGCCGCGACGCGCTCGGCGATCGCCTTGCCGATCCTGCCCAGGCCCAGGATGCCGACCTTTCTGCCGCTCAGCTTGGTTGTCAGCTCGGGGCTTCCCTTTTCCCACTTGCCGGCGTGCACGAAGCGATTCAGGCGCACGAAGCCGCGGCCGGTCATCAGGACCAGCGCGAGCGCGACGTCGGCAACGTCGTCGGTCAACACGTCCGGCGTGTTGGTCACCTTGATACCGCGTTGTCGGCAGTAGGCGGTCGGCACGCCGTCGTAGCCGACGCCGAACACCGAAATGATCTCGAGTTTGGGCAGCGCATCGAGCAGCTTGGTCGCCGTCACCGTGCCTCCGCCCTGCACCAGTCCGCGGATGGCGGCACCTTGGGCGGCCAGCAGTGCCTGCTTGTCGCCCGCCTGATGGTAGTCATGGCAGCGATAGGCGGCCTTCAGCGGGTCGTAGAGAAAAGGTGGCAGCGGTGCGGTGATCAGAATGTCAGCTGGCATCGGAGGTCCGTCAGGAATCGGCATCGAAGTATTGTAGCAACGAGGCGATGAGCCCGGCGTCGGTGGGCTCGGCGACGATGACGTGCGCGAGCTTGAGTGCGTGCGCGCGTTCGGCGATGCGCGGATGCGAGACAAAGGCCGGCGTCGCGGCAAGCTCCCGGCGGCCGTACGCGTCGAGCATTTCCCAGAGATTGTCCAGCCCTTCGCTGCTGGTCAGCGTCATCGCATCGACGCGTCGCTCGCGCCACGCGTCGGTGAGGCCCTCCGCGCCGCTTTGCGGCTTGGCCCGGTGATAGCAATCGACGCGGGTGACCTGGGCGCCGCGTGCGGTCAGCGTATC
>DASYJB010000099.1:0-2188 GCA_035996965.1 Casimicrobiaceae bacterium
GCCGGCGTTTCGGATCGGCACAGGCGCTTTGGCTATGGGCCTTGGCGTCAGCCTCATGCATTATGTCGGCATGTCGGCGGTGCATCTGGCCGGACCGACGTCGTACGTTCCTTCCTATGTCGTCGCCTCCATCGGAGTGTCGATCGCAGCCAGCGCCTTTGCTTTGTGGACGATCGACCGCCGGCCGACCCGCCCGAGGTTGTTCCTCGGCGCGATCGCGCTCGGCCTGGCGATTTCCGGAATGCACTACACGGCAATGTCCGGGATGCGCTTGGACCCGCTGTGCTACGACGTTTCGCGTTTCATCGGCGCGGAGTCGGCGCTGTCGCGCAACACCCTAGCGCTGCTCGCCACGGTCGTTGCGTTCGGCGTGTCCGGCGCCTTCCTTCTCTCGCTCGTGCCGGATGCGAGCGGACCCCGAGGCGTCGAGGTCGCCCCGCCAGAGGCCGGACCGGCTGCGCCGGGCGCTCCGACGGCGGCGCCCGATCTGGCGTCGACGCCGTTCCGAGAGGCGCCCTCCGACGAGCCGCCGCCCGTCGCATCGCCTGTCGGCAGCAGGGCAGCCTCGATCCGGGTCGAGAAGGATGGGCGCCCGCGAGACATCGCCGTCGGCGACATCTACGCCGTCCGCGCCAACGCCCATTACACTTATGTCCACGACGGCGAGAAGGAATACTTCTGCACGCTTTCGATCAGCGCGCTCGAAGCGCGCCTCGATCCAAATGCGTTCTTGAGGGTTCACCGCAGCTACATCGTCTCGGTCGATCGCATCGCGCGGGTCAAACGATCAGGCGAAGCCGGCATAGCCGAGCTCGGGTTGCCAGTACGCTGCACCATCCCGATCGCGCGCGCCCACTACCGTCAGGTCAAGCTTAGGATCGGCGCGCTAGCCGGCTGAGGCTGCCGCGAGAGCATGAAATACGTCATAGGCCTTGACGCATTTCGTGCGCGGGACCTGCTCTCGGCGCCTTTTCTCCCGCACCCGTTCATCCGTCATTGATCGGGCGGTGCATCTGGCCGACCATCTTCTGCTCTACGCACGCGAATCGCGCCCGCAGCGCGGCCCAGAAGCACGTTCGCGCCATTCGCATTGGGAGGACGTCTTGATCCCCGGATCCTTCGAATATCATCGGCCGGCCGATCTTTCGGAAGCGGTCGCGCTCCTTAGCCGGCTCGATTCCGACGCGCGCCTGATCGCCGGCGGCCACAGCCTGATTCCGATGATGAAGCTGCGCCTCGCCATGCCGAGCCATCTGATCGACCTCGCAGGCCTCCCGGAACTGAAAGGGGCGCATCTCGAGGGGGGCGAAATCGTCATCGGCGCGATGATGACCCAGCACGAGATCATCGCCAGCGACTTGCTGGCGCAGCATGCTCCGATACTGCGTGAGACGGCCGAAGTGATCGCCGATCCGCAGGTGCGTTACGTCGGGACGATTGGGGGCAATGTCGCCAACGGCGACCCAGGAAACGACATGCCGGCGCTGATGATGACGCTTGGCGCGACTTATGTGCTGCAAGGCGCGAGCGGCGAACGCCGCGTTGCCGCGCGCGACTATTACCTTTCTCCTTATGAGACGGCTGCTGAGCCCGGCGAGGTGCTCGCCGCGATCCGCGTTCCCGTTCCCCCTCAGGGTCACGGCTGGGCTTATGAGAAGCTCAAGCGCAAGGTCGGCGACTACGCGACCGCTGCCGCCGCGGTGGTCCTGACTGTCTCGGAAGGCGCAATCGCGAGCTGCGCGATCAGCCTCACCAATGTCGCAGGGACGGCGCTCTTGGCCGCTGACGCGGCGGCCTCGGTTATCGGCACGGCGCTCGACAAGCCGACTCTCGCACGGGCCGCAGCCGCCGCGACGGCGATCACCGAACCCGCCGCCGACGGACGTGGCTCGGCGGAATATCGCGGCAAAATGGCAGGCGTCATGACCGCACGGGCGCTCACGCGCGCCTTCGCGCGCGCCAAATCCTGAAAGGCCCCGACATGTCGCTCACCAACGTCAGCATGACGGTCAACGGCAAGTCGATGTCTGCCGCCGTTGAGCCGCGCACGCTCTTGATCCACTACCTGCGCGAAAACCTCGGGCTGACGGGAGCGCATATCGGCTGCGACACATCCCATTGCGGCGCTTGCACCGTCGACGTCGACGGGCGGTCGGTGAAATCGTGCACGATGTTCGCGGTCCAGGCC
>DASYJB010000100.1:0-16972 GCA_035996965.1 Casimicrobiaceae bacterium
TGAAGGATGCGGTGGCGGCGCTTCCGGCTGCCCAGCGCGACGCCTTTCTGCTGCAGCAGGAGGGTGGGCTGACGCTCGAGGAAATCGCGGCGCTGACCGGTGTCGGCGCCGAGACGGTCAAGAGCCGCTTGCGCTACGCGACGAATAAATTGCGCGCCGAGCTTGCCGACCTCTCCCCTCAGCTGCGTGAGGACATCGGATGAATCCCGCCGACGACCATCGCGATCCCGACGTCGATGCCGCGTGGCGCGCAGTCAATCGCGACCAGCCGCCGCCGTCGCTCGACGCGGCGATTGCCGCCGCGGCGCGGCGGGCGGTCGGCGCCGGGCCGAAGAGCGCGCAGGCGCCGCGCGCCTGGTGGCCGGTCGCCGCCGCGGCGGTCGTCGCGGTCGTCGCCATCGGCATTGTCGAAATGACGCCGCCCGACGAGGTCGCGCCGACGCAGATGACGCCAGCCGCGCCGCAAGCGCCGGCGCCGGCGGAACCCGCGCCTCGGCAAGACACGTTGCGCGACGAGCGCGCGACCGCGCCCGCCGCGGTACCGCAGCCGACACCGCCCGGTCGCGTCGAAGGGGCGCGCAAGGTCGAGCGCGCGGCGCCGCCGATCCGCACCGACGCACTGCCGGCCGAATCGCAAGCGCCGCGCCAGGCCGCCAAACCGGGCGTTCCGTTTCCCGCGTCTCCGTCCGATGCGAGCCCGGCGATGAACGCAGCGGCACCGCCGGCCGATAGGCTCGCCGCCGCCCCGGCCAGCCCGAAGGCGCGGCAAGAGACGACGATGCCATCGAGTGCTGGCGCGAGCGCGCAGCAAGCGCCGACACCACTCGCGGAAGATGAGCGCAAGACGTCACCCGGCACCGCTGCGGGTGCGCTCGCCGCGCGCCGCGAGCCCGCGTCGCCCAACGCTCCGGCGGCGATCGCCAAGCGCGCGCAGGACAGTGCCGCGGTGCAGGGCGAGCCCCCGCCGCGCACGGTCGACGAATGGATCCGGTTGATCCGCCGCCTGAAGGCCGAGGGCAGGAACGATCTTGCGGCGAAGGAGCTCGCCGCGTTTCGCACGCGCTATCAGGCGCGCGCGGATGCCTTGCTTCCGGCCGATCTGCGCGACGCCAAGCCTTGAGCGATCCGCGCTAGAGCGCCGTCGCCGCACGCGAGCGCAGCAGCTTTTTGATCGGCGCTGGCAGCGCAGCGCCGCCGGCATCTACTAGCGGAAGCCACAACAGCCCCGGCTCCTCCGCGCGTCGCGGCCAGTGGCGCACCGCGCAGGGCAGTGGCTCGAGCGTCAGCCGGAAGTGGGTAAAGCCGTGCTCGATCGACGGCAGCGCGGCGCCGGGTATGACGTCGGCGGCAAAACGTGCGCGGCAATGCGCTGTCGCGTCGGCGCCTCCGACGAGCTCCGGCAGACTCCACAGACCCGCCCAGATGCCGACGTTCGGCCGGCGCTCGAGCAGCACCTCGCCGTGCCGTTCGATCAGCAGCACAGTCGTCGCACGCTGCGGCAGCGTTTTTTTTGCGCGCCGGCCCGGCAGCTCGGCGATCCGATGCTCGCGGCGGGCGACGCAATCGGCGGCGACCGGGCAGACATCGCAGCGCGGCCGGGTGCGCAGGCACACGGTGGCGCCCAGGTCCATCAAGGCCTGCGTGTAGGTTTCGATATCGTGCGTCGGCAACAGCGCCTCGGCGCGCGCCCAGAGCGAGCGCTCGACCGCAGGATCGGAGGCGACGCCGGGGATGTCGGCGTGCCGCGCCAGCACGCGCTTCACGTTGCCGTCGAGAATCGGACCGCGCTCGCCGAAGGCGAAGGCCGCGATCGCCGCGGCGGTCGAGCGGCCGATGCCGGGCAACGCCGCGATCGCCGCCGCTTCGCGCGGAAAGACGCCGCCACGCTCGGCGACGATCGCCTGCGCGGCGCGATGCAGCATATGCGCGCGGCGGTAGTAGCCCAATCCGCTCCACTGCTCGAGCACGCGCTCGACCGGCGCCGCGGCAAGGCTCGCCACGTCGGGAAACGCCGCGATGAACCGTTCGAAATACGGGATGACGGTCGCGACCTGCGTCTGCTGCAGCATGACCTCGGACAGCCAGATGCGATACGCATCGCGCGTGTTCTGCCAGGGAAGGTCGCGGCGTCCGGCGCGCCGCTGCCATGCGATCAGCCCGGTCGCGAAGCGCGTCACGACGTCCAGGCGAAGCGCGCCGGTTCCGGCGTGCTTCGCCTCACCGCGCCGACAAGCGCTGCCGCGCCTTGGTCGCCGCTTCCGAGGTCGGATACTTCGCGACGACTTCCTGGAGCGTGCGCCTGGCCCCCGGCACATCGGCCAGCTCGACCTGGCAGCTTGCGATGTTGAGCAACGCGTCAGGCACCTTCTGACTGTCGGGATAGGTCGCGATCAGTTGCCGCTGCGTGGCGATCGAGGCGCGGAACTCGCGCTGCGCGTACTGCGCGTTGCCGGCCCAGTACATCGCCGACGGCGCGAGCGGGCTTTTCGGATAGGCGCGGATGAACGATTGAAAGCTCGCGACCGCGGCGCCGAAATTGCCGCTCTTGAACTGGTCGAGCGCGGCATCGTAGCTTTTTTGCTCGGACGCGGGATCGGCCGCCGCCGGCGCGCCGGCGGCTGGCGTGGGCGCTCCCGCATCGCCCGAGGCCGGCGGCGCGCCCGGGGCCCCCGGGCCGCCTTCGAGCCGCCGCACGCGACCGTCAAGATCGAGGTACAGGTCGCGCTGGCGCTTTTGCGCCTGCTCCAGCTCGTAGGTCAGCACCTCATACTGGCCGCGCAGCTTGGCCATATCGCTCTTGATCTGTTCGACGTCGCGAAGCAGATCGGCGAGTCCCGCGCTTTTCGCTTCGAGCGCGTCGAGGCGCTGCGTCAGCGAGCGCTCGATCAGGTCGATGCGGTTCTTGAGATCCGCGACGCGGCGACGCGCCTCGTCGTCATCGAACAGCGCGCCGCGCGCCGGCGCCGCGAGTTGCGCGGCGAAGAGCAGGATGGCGAGCGGCGCGAGTCTCGTCCTCAACGGGAGACGCCTCCAGAGCGGGCTGTGCCGAAGGAAGCTGTCGCGGGACACTTAGTCGCCGCGATAGCCGAGATCGTCGCGCCGGTTCTCGGCCCACGCCGATTCATCGTGGCCTGGATTCCTCGGCTTTTCCTTGCCGAAGCTGACCGTGTCGATCTGCGCTTCGGTCGCACCCGACAGCAACATCATCCGCTTGGCGGCGTCGGCGCGGCGCTGGCCCAGCGCAATGTTGTATTCGCGGCTGCCGCGCTCGTCGGTATTGCCTTCGACCGTCATGCGAGCGTTGCGATTGGCCTGCAGGTAGCGCGCATGCGCGTCGAGCAGCGATTTGTAGTCGTCCTTGATCGCGTACGCGTCGAAATCGAAGTAGACGCTGCGCTTGGACAGGATGCTGCCCGGATCCTTCAGCGGATTGCCCCCTGCGCCCTGGTTCGCGGTCCCGGCGACCGATCCCGTGGCTGCGCCGGAGGTCGCGGCGCCCGGAGTCGTCGCGCCCGGGGTGCGTTCGTCGACGGGCGCGGCGGCTTCCTGCTTCGGCGTCGTCGAACATGCGGCGAGCGTCATTGCGGCCAGTACACCAATCAGAATTTTGTTCATGGGTTCTCCTTTCGTCGTTGCGAATGCGAGCGGACCTACTTTTGCAGCGGACCCCATGCGGGTTCGCGCACATCGCTCGCTGTTGCGGTCAGCCTCTGCTTGACGCGACCGTCGCTGGAGACCGCGGCCAATATACCACGGCCTCCGACTTCGGACGCATAGAGGATCAGCTTGCCGTTCGGTGCGACGCTGGGCGATTCGTCGAGACTGCCCTGCGTCAGAATCTGGACCTGCCGCGTCGCAAAATCCTGCAGCGCGACGTTGAGCCGACCATTGTCGCGGCGCACGAACACAAAACCCCTGCCGTCGGGCAGAAAACGCGGCGACACGTTGTAATTGCCGTCGTAGGTCATGCGTTCGATCGCGCCGCCGCCGAGAGTGAGGCGATAGATCTGCGGGCTGCCGCCGCGGTCGGAAGTGAACAACATCGACCGGCCGTCGGGCGCGAACGTCGCCTCGGTGTCGATGCCAGCCGACGTCGACAGGCGCTGCGCGTTGCCGCCATCGGCGCCGATCAGGTAAATCTGCGAGCTGCCGTCCTTCGACAGCGTCACCGCGAGCTTGCTGCCGTCGGGCGACCACGACGGCGCGCTGTTGCTGCCGCGGAAATTGGCGACCAGCTGCCGCGCCCCGGTGGTCAGCGACTGCACGTAGACGACCGGCTTCCGATTCTCCATCGAGACATAGGCGATGCGCGTGCCATCCGGCGACCATTCCGGCGAAAGCAGCGGCTCCTTCGACGTGACGATCGACTGCGGATTGAAGCCGTCGGCATCGGCCACCAGCAATTCGTAGCGAGCGCCCTGCTTGGCGATGTAGGCGATGCGCGTGCTGAACACGCCGACGTCCCCGGTCAGCTTTTCGTAGATGACATCGGCAATACGATGCGCGGTGGCGCGGAACTGCGCCGGCGGCACCACATAGCTGAACGAGGCCAGCTGCGCCTGCTTGACCGCGTCGAGCAGCGTGAAGCGGACCTCGGCGCGGCCATCGGGGAGCGCCGTCATGCTGCCGATGACGACGGCGTCGGCGCCGCGTCCGGTCCAATCGCCGTAACGCACGTCCTCGGCGCGCGCCGGCCGCGGAACGACCCCGCCCGGATCGACCAGCCGGAAAAGACCGCTGCGCGACAGGTCCGCGCCGACGATGCCGGAGACGCCCAGCGGATAGTTCGACTCGCCGGCGAACGGGACGATCGCGATCGGAATCGTCGTTGCGCCGCCGCCGATGATCTCGATCGTCAGTTGCGCGTGCGCGGTGAAAGCCACCGCACAGCAGAACGCCAAAAGGGTGCGCATCAACAATCGGGTCATCGGGGTCCAGGCCTTTGGCATGTGGGGAACCGCTGCGGCTGCGATCGATTCAGGCGCTCGCGTCGCCCGTCGACGCGAGCGTCGGCGCAGCGCAACGATTATAACGAACGTATGGGCGCAACCGGGTCAACGCATCATTGCGCCGGCGGTTCAATGCGTACCGTCGAATCGAGCCCCAATGCATCGCGCAGCCGGTCGGCCGCCCGGCGTGCCTCCTCCCTGGTCGAATAGGGACCGACATAGACGCGAAAAAGGCCCACGTCCTGCCGGACTCTTGGTTCGACGCCGAGACTCCCGGTTTGGTTCGCCAGCCGGGCGATAAATTCCTGTGCGTTCGCATAGTTGGCGAACGCGCCGAGCTGAGTGACATAGCCGCCCGCTTCCTGACCGATCGGCAGCGCGATCGCCGACGGGATCTCGCTCGCGGCCACCGGCGGCAGCGGCCCTGCGAGCAGCGGCGGGGCCGCGCCCGGCAGAATGCTTTCGACCTCGACTTCGCCGCTGCCCTTTTGCGCAATGCCCAGGCGGTAGGCCGCCGCGTACGACAGATCGACAATGCGTCCCGGATGAAACGGGCCGCGATCGTTGACGCGCACGACCACGGTTCTGCCGTTGGCCAGATTGGTTACGCGCGCATACGAAGGAAGCGGCAGCGTCGGATGCGCCGCCGTCATCGCGTACATGTCGTATGGCTCCCCGATCGCCGTCTTTTGCGCATGGAACTTGCGGCCGTACCACGATGCGAGTCCGCGTTCGCGGTAGCTGGTGAGTCTCGTTGCCGGAACGTAGTCATGGCCGAAGACCGTGTACGGCCGGTTGGCGAACCGATGCAGCGGCTCGAGCCTCGGCAACGCATCGGGAATCGCTTCGAGGTTGTCCGGCGGATTGGCGCCCGGTCCGTCGTCCTGATAGTAGGCGCCGGGCCGCGCCGGCGCGATGGCTGGCGGCGCGATCGCCGGCGCCGCGATCGACGGCTCCAGCGGCTCGCGCTTGAGCGCGGGCGCGCACGCCGCCACGACGCCGGCCAACGACGCGATCATCGCGGCGCGCAGGCAGGCGAGCGCGCTTTGACCGGTGGAAATCGGCGACATATAGTCGCGGATTATACGTCGGCAACGAACGTCCCCCGCGCGAGAGCGCGCGGTCGCCCAATGTTCTTGCACCGGGAGGTGGGGTGAAAAAAACTGCGCTCATTGCCGGCATCGCGCTGGCCGGCGCCGTGGCGGCGCTGGTGCTGGCCCTGCGCGCCTTCGGCAAGGCGGACGCGCCCGGTTTTTTCGGCCCCGGCACGCTGCTCGCCGACATCAACATCACGCTCGAGTTGCTGCTGGTCGCGGGGCTCACGCTCGGCATGATGCTGGCGCGCAGCGGCAATATCGAGGCGCACCGCGTCAACCAGACCGCGTGGGTGCTGGTCAATGCAGTCCTTGTCGCGTTGATCATGATCGCCTCGATCCGCACGTTCAAGCTCGCGCATCTATCCGATCTCGCCAACAGCGGCAACCTGATCATCGTCATCCACGCGGCGGTCGGCGCGCTGACCTTGCTCGCGGGCCTGTGGTTGGTGCTGCAGATGAACGATATCCTGCCGGTGCGCTGGCACATCCGCGGCTGGAAGATGCTGATGCGCGCGACGCTGGCCGGCTACTGGGCGGTGGCGCTGCTCGGCATCGCGACGTATCGCGTCTGGTACGCCTGACGGCCGACGATGGGGCGCTAGGTCCTGACGAGCTTGCGGTTCGCCTGCACGCTCATCAGGATGCCCAACCCGATGAACAGGCTGATCAGCGCGGTGCCGCCGAACGACACCAGCGGAAGCGGCACGCCGACGACCGGCAGCAGGCCGCTGACCATCGCCATGTTGACGAAGGCGTAGGTGAAGAACATCAAGGTGATCGCGCCGGAAACCAGGCGCGTGAACATCGTCGACGCATTCATCGTGATCGCCAGCGCCCGGCCGATCAGCAGCACGTAGAGCAGCAGCAGGACCGAGACGCCGATCAGTCCGAACTCCTCGCCGAACACCGCGAAGATGAAGTCGGTATGCCGTTCCGGCAGGAAATCGAGGTGTGTCTGCGTGCCGTTCAGCCAGCCCTTGCCGATCACGCCGCCCGATCCCAGCGCGATCGACGCCTGCGAGCTGTGATAACCGGCGCCGAGCGGATCCCGGCTCGGATCGAGAAACGTCAGTATGCGTTCCTGCTGGTAGTCGTGCAGATGCGGCCAGATCAGCGGCGCGGCGGCGGCACCGACCGCCACCAGCCCGATGATCACCTTCCATGACAGTCCCGCCAGATAGAGGACATAGAAGCCGGTTGCGCCGATGATCAGCGCGGTGCCGAGATCGGGCTGCCGCCGCACCAGGACGACCGGCACCGCGATCAGCACCAGCGCAAGCGCGTAGTCGAACAGGTGAATCCGGGTCTCGCGCCGCTGGAAATACCAGGCGAGCATCAATGGCAGCGCGATCTTCATCAGCTCGGAAGGCTGGAAGCGCGCGATGCCGATGCTCAGCCAACGCCGCGAGCCGTTGACCAGCGTTCCGCCGACGGCGACCGCGACCAGCAACGCCACGGCGACCAGATACAACGGCAGCGCGACGCGCGCCAGCCGCTGCGGCGCGATGTTGGCGATCGCCCACATCAGCACTAGCGCGAAGCCGAGCGACAGCGCCTGGCTGGTCAAGCGGCCGACGCTCTGGTCGGACGCCGATACCAGCGTGATCATCCCGACGCCGGCGATCGCCAGCGCGGCGGCCATCAGGTAGCTGTCGATCCGGCGCACGATCAACTGCCAGACCTTGCCGAGCAATGCGCCGAATTTCTCCATCAGTCGGACTCGTCGTCGGGCTCGCGCGGCGGCTCTACCTTGCCGCCACTGGCCGCCGCACCACCCGGCTTCTGCCCGAGCAGGTAGTAATCGAGCACGATCCTCGCGATCGGCGCGGCCGCCTGCGCGCCGAATCCGCCGTTCTCGACCAGCACGGCCAGCGCGATCTTCGGCTTGTCGGCCGGCGCGTAGGCGGCGTACCACGCGTGATCGCGCAGGCGCTCATCGATGCGCGCCGAGTAGCGCTCGCCTTTCAGCGAATAGACCTGCGCGGTACCGGTCTTGCCCGCGGATACGTACTTGGTGCCGACGAATGCCGCCGCGCTGGTGCCTTCGCGCGGCACGCCGATCAGCGCCTTCTTGATGAAAGCGAGATCCTGCGGCTTGACGGCGAGGGCGTGCGTCAGCTCCGAGGGCAATTCGCGTAGCGCGCCGGTGCGGGTGTTCTCGATCGCCTTGACCACGCGTGGGCGCATCGCCGCGCCGTCGTTGGCGATGATGGCGATCGCCTGGGCTTGCTGCAGCGGTGTGAAGGAGTTGTATCCCTGACCGATCCCGGCCGAGATCGAATCGCCCAGATACCATTTGCGATGCTCCTCGCGGTAGTTGCTGCCGGAGAAGCGCTCGCGCTTCCATGTTCGCGACGGCAGCACGCCGGGCAGCTCGCCCTCGAGATCGATGCCGGTCTTCTGGCCGAATCCGAACTGCGACATGAATGCGTAGGTGTCGTCGATGTCGGTCTCGCCGGCCAGCATGTAGTAGTAGGTATCGCAGGATGCGACGATCGACTTCGTCATGTCGACATAGCCGTGGCCACCGGGCTTGTCGTCGCGGAAGCGGTGCGAACTGCCGGCGATCTGGTAGTACCCTGGATCGAAAATCGTCTGCGTCGCCGTTCGCTTGCCCGAGGTCAACGCGGCCAGCGCGAGATACGGCTTGATCGTCGATCCCGGCGGGTACGCGCCGCGCAACGGTCGGTTGAGCAGCGGCTTGTCCGGAGAATCGTTCAACTGTTCCCAGGACGAGGGATCGATGCCGTCGACGAACAGGTTCGGATCGAAACCGGGCCGCGAGACGTAGGCGAGGATCTCGCCGGTCGCCGGATCGATCGCGACCAGCGCCCCGCGCCGCGTGCCGAACGCCTCTTCGGCGATTTTCTGCAGATGGATGTCCAGTGCGAGTCGCAGGTTGTTGCCGGATACCGGCGGCGTGCGCGACAGCGTGCGCACGGCGCGGCCGCTGGAATCGACCTCGACTTCCTCTACGCCGGTGCCGCCGTGCAGCTCGCGCTCGTACGACAGTTCGACGCCGACCTTGCCGATGTAGTCGGAGCCCTTGTAGTTGGCGGTCTCGTTCCATTCGTCGATGCGCTCGAGATCGCGGTCGTTGATGCGGCTCACATAGCCGATCAGCTGGGAAGCGATCTCGCCGAACGGATACTGCCGGAACAGCCGCGCCTTGATGTCGACGCCGGGGAACCGGTATTGATTGACCGCGAAGCGCGCAACTTCCTCGTCGGTCAGGCGCGTGCGCAGAGGCACGCTCTCCAGGCGTTTCGATTCGTCCAGCAGGCGCTTGAAGCGTTTGCGGTCGCGCGGCTGGACGTCGACGATCTTGGCCAGCTGATCGATCGTAGCCTCGAGATTGGTCACGCGCGAAGGCACGATCTCCAGCGTGTACGCCGAGTAACTTTGCGCGAGCACGACGCCGTTGCGATCGGTGATCACGCCGCGGTTGGGCGCGATCGGGACGATCGCGACGCGATTGCTCTCGGCCAGCGTCTGGTAATGGCCGTGCTGGATGACCTGCAAATAGAAAAAACGGCCGAACAGCCCGCCGAACCCGGCGAGCATCAGCGCGCCGGCGATCAACAGCCGGCGGCGGAAGCGAAAGCTTTCGCGCTCGGGATCCTTGAGCTCGGGCGGCGAGAAGGCGCGGTGGCCGCGTTGGGTGAACAGGCGTCGCATGGAATGGTCTTCGCTACCGCTCCGCGGGCGAGCGTTGCGGGCGCTGCGGCCATTGCAGCAACGCGGTCACCAGCGGCCAGAGCAGCGCGCCGGTCAGCGAGCCGACGGCGTAAGTCCAGCGTGGCGGCGGCGCGCCGCCGACGATTCGCACCAGCAGCACCAGTCCCGAACTGAGCAACAGCAGCACCGCCACCTGCGCCGCCTGCTGCCAGAGCGGAAAGCGCAGCACGCGCCGGCGAAAATAGCCGGCGCCGTAGGCGAGCACCGCATACGCCAGTGCATGCTGGCCGAACACCGTCGCATCGACGACATCCATCATCAACCCCAGGCACCACGCGACGCCGACGCCGATCAATCGCGGCTCCTGGATGCACCAGTAAAGAAGCACCAGCGCCAGAAAATCGGGCTTCAGCGTCAAGGCCATCCCCGACATCGGCAGCGTATTGGCCACCAAACCGGCGAGCAAGGTCAGCACAATGAACCACGGCCGGACCGGCAGCAGGATCTCTTCGGGGCGGGCGGCGACGAAAGGCGGCATCGCGTGTTCAGCCCTTGCGCCTGCCGCGGCCCTTGCGCGGCGCGGCCGTGTCGGCGGGTTCCTCGGGGCGCGGCGGCGCCGATGCGGTCGACCCGAGGATCAGCACCTGCGCGCTGTTGTCGATGCCCGCCAGCGCCTTGCAGGTCACGTGCGCGAAGCTCTGCCCGGTCTCGCGCTCGACCGAGACCACCTGCGCGACCGCGAGCCCCGCCGGATACGTGCCGTCGATGCCCGACGTGACCAGGAGATCGCCCGGCTCGATTTCGACGCTGGGCGAGAGATAGCGAAGCTCCGGCGGCCGCGCGGCGCCGGCGCCGTACATGACGGTGCGCACGCCGCTGCGCTCGACCTTGACCGGCACCGCGTGATCCTTGTCGGTGACCAGCGTGACCTCGGACATGTAGGGATACACGCGCGTGACCTGACCGACGACCCCGACGCTGTCGATCACCGCCCGGCCGGCCTGAACGCCCGCCGCCTCGCCCTTGTCGACAAAGAGCTTCTGCGTGAACGGATCGCGGCTGGAATAGAGCACTTCGGCCGCGGTCGCATCGACCGGGACGCGCGCCTCGAGCTTCATCAGCCCGCGCAGCCGCGCATTTTCCTTCTCGACCGCCGGGTAACCCTGCACCAGAGGCGCCTGGCTCAGCAATTGCGCCTGCAAGGCCGCGTTGTCGTCGGCCAGCGTGCGCTGCGATGAAAAGTACGTTCCGACATAAGCGAGCGCTTCGCCGGGCATCTGCACGATGCGCTGCATCGGATAGAGCACGATCGCCGCACCACGCCGGATGTTCTCGAGATAGCGATAGCGCGTGTCCGCGAACAGCAGCGCCAGCGACAGCAGCGCGAAAACCGCAAGCCGAGTCAGCGGCGACGGGCCGCGGTGGAAAAAGGGCGGCGGCTCGACCGGGAGGTGACGCATCAAACGGGCCGGTCGATCAGCGGCGGGGAAGAACCCCGACGGTCAGACAGCGGAAGACGGGGTGCGTGGTAGCGGGCATGCTCAATCGGATCGTTGCCGATGCGATCCGATCAATCGGAAGTGAAGATTGTCGACAGCCTTTCCATGTTCTCGAGCGCCTTGCCGCAGCCGCGCACGACGCAGGTCAGCGGGTCGTCGGCGACGATCACCGGCAGTCCGGTCTCTTCCATCAGCAGGCGATCGACGTCGCGCAGAAGCGCGCCGCCGCCGGTCAGCACCATGCCGTGCTCGGCGATGTCGGCGCCGAGTTCCGGAGGCGTGCGCTCGAGCGCGCTCTTGACTGCGGAGACGATGCTGTTGAGCGGATCGGTCAGCGCTTCGAGAATCTCGTTCGACGACACGGTGAAGCTTCGCGGGATGCCTTCGGCCAGGTTGCGGCCCTTGACCTCCATCTCCCTCACCTCGGATCCGGGAAACGCCGATCCGATCGTCTGCTTGATGTGCTCGGCAGTCGTCTCGCCGATCAGCATGCCGTAGTTGCGGCGAATGTAATTGACGATCGCCTCATCGAACTTGTCGCCGCCCACACGCACGCTGCCCGCGTACACCATCCCGCCCAGCGAGATCACACCGACTTCGGTCGTGCCGCCGCCGATGTCGACGACCATCGAGCCGGTCGCTTCGGAAACCGGCAGATCGGCGCCGATCGCAGCGGCCATCGGCTCCTCGATCAGGTACACCTTCGACGCGCCGGCGCCGAGCGCGGATTCGCGGATCGCGCGGCGCTCGACCTGCGTCGAGCCGCAGGGCACGCAGATGATGATGCGCGGACTCGGGCTGAACAGCTTCGAGTCCAGCACCTTCTTGATGAATTGCTTGAGCATCTGCTCGGTGACGGTGAAGTCGGCGATGACGCCATCCTTCATCGGCCGGATCGCGGTGATGTTGCCCGGCGTGCGGCCGAGCATCTGTTTCGCCGCCAAGCCCACTTCCTGGATCACGCGCTTGCCGTTCGGTCCGCCCTCCTGCCGGATCGACACGACCGAAGGCTCGTTCAGCACGATTCCCTTGCCGCGGACGTAAATCAGCGTGTTCGCCGTCCCGAGATCGATCGCGAGATCGGTGGAGAAATAACCTTTGAACATTTCGAACATGAGGACTTTCGTTGCGACTCGCGCCGTGCGCGGCCGTGCTTATGACAAGTGATTATGATACCCTATTCAGCTTTGTTTCTGCACCGCTAGTTGCCGGCGAGCCCTCACGTAATGGCCCTTTCCCTCGACGAAGTGCGGCGCCTCGCGCATCTGGCCCGGATCGAGATCACACCGGTCGAAGCCGCCGACGTGCGCGCCAAGCTCGAAAGCATTTTCGAATTGATCGGGCGCATGCGCGCTGTCGACACGACCGGCATTGTTCCGATGTCGCATGCGCAGGACCTCGTCCTGCCGCTGCGCGAGGACCGGGTCACCGAAACCGATCGTCATGCGCTCTATCAGCAGGGCGCGCCGGCGGTCGAGGAGGGCCTGTATCTGGTGCCGAAGGTCATCGAGTGAGGAAGCCGGGCCACTGACCGCGCCGAGGCAAGCGCCCGCGTCGACTGCCGCCGGCCACGGTGCGACGTCGCCGCGGCGGCAAAGCCGCGGGTCCCGATCTCGCCGCCGATGATTACCGCGCCGCTCACCGAGCTCTCGCAGGCGCTCGCCGCCAGGCGCTTGTCCAGCGTCGAACTGGTCGAAGGATTGCTCGCCCGCATTGACCGGGGCAACGGCCGCCTCAATGCCTTCCTGACGGTAGACCGCGAGCGCGCGCTCGGCGCGGCCCGGTCGGCTGACGTCCATCGCTCCCGTGGTACGGCCGGCCCGCTCAGCGGCATCCCGATCGCGCACAAGGACGTCATCATGACCGGGGGTTTGAAGACGACCTGCGGCTCGCGCATGCTGGAAAACTTTATTGCGCCGTACAGCGCCTTTGTCGTCGAGCAGCTGGCGACCGCAGGCATGGTGCTGGTCGGCAAGACCAACATGGACGAGTTCGCGATGGGCTCGTCGAACGAAAATTCCTTTTTCGGCCCGGTCAGGAACCCGTGGCACGCCGACTATGTCGCCGGCGGCAGCTCGGGCGGATCGGCGGCCGCCGTCGCGGCGCGGCTCGTTCCCGCGGCGACCGGCACCGACACCGGAGGATCGATCCGACAGCCGGCGGCGCTGTCGGGCGTGTGCGGCATCAAACCGACTTATGGCGTGTGCTCGCGGTACGGGATCGTTGCCTTCGCGTCGAGCCTCGACACGCCCGGCGTCTTCGGCCAGACGGCGGCCGACTGCGCGATGCTGCTGACCGCGATGGCCGGCCACGATGCGCGCGATTCGACCAGCCTCGAGCGGCCGCGGGAGAATTACGCGCGATATATCGAGGCAGCGGCGGCGGGCAAGCCGCTCGCGGGACTGCGCATCGGCTTGCCACGCGAGTACGCGGGCGAGGGGACCGACGCAGCGGTAGCGGTAGCGATCGAGACCGCGCTCGACGAATTCCGCCGGCTCGGCGCGGTCACCATCGACGTGAGTCTGCCCAATGTGCACCTGTCGGTCCCCGTCTATTACGTGATTGCATCCGCCGAAGCCTCGTCCAACCTGTCGCGCTTCGACGGCGTGCGCTACGGACATCGCGCGGCGAGCTACAGCGACCTCGACGACATGTACTGCAAAACCCGCGCCGAAGGCTTCGGCGCCGAGGTCAAGCGCCGCATCCTGGTCGGCACCTACGTGCTCTCGCATGGCTACTACGATGCGTACTACCTGAAGGCGCAACAGGTCCGCCGGCTGATCGCCGACGATTTCCGTCGCGCCTACGACAGTTGTGACCTGATCGTCGGACCGACGTCGCCGACGGCCGCCTTCCGGCTCGGAGAAAAAAGCGACGATCCGGTCAAGATGTACCTGAACGACATTTTCACCATCGCCGGCAACCTGACCGGGGCGCCGGCAATGTCGATTCCCTGCGGTTTCGACGAGAGCGGTCTGCCGATCGGCCTGCAGCTTCAGGGCGATCACTTTGCCGAGGCCAGAATTCTCAACGCCGCGCATCGCTATCAACAGGTCACCGACTGGCATCGCCGCATTCCGCCGGAGTTTGTACCATGAGCGCGAAGGGCCGCCCCCGAGCGCGAATCAGCCCCGAAGCGCGCAGCGCGGAGGGTAGTTCAATGAGCGCGCCGGGCCGCTCCCAAGCGCGAATTGCCCCGCACCGCGCAGCGCGGAGGGAAGTCCAATGACCTGGGAAGTCGTCATCGGTCTCGAGACGCATGCGCAACTGTCGACCGCATCGAAGATCTTTTCCGGCGCGTCGACGGCTTTCGGCGCCGCCCCGAACACGCAGGCGTCGGCCGTCGATATCGCGCTACCCGGGGTCCTGCCCGTATTGAACAAAGGCGCGGTCGATCGCGCGATCCGCTTCGGCCTGGCGGTGGGCGCGACGATCAACCGGAAGAGCGTGTTCGCGCGCAAGAACTACTTCTACCCCGACCTGCCGAAAGGCTACCAGATCTCGCAGTACGAAATCCCGGTCGTGCAGGGCGGATCGATCGCGATCTCGTCGCCGACCCGCGGCGACATCCGCATCGCGCTGACCCGCGCGCATCTGGAGGAGGACGCCGGAAAATCCCTGCACGAGCGCACCACCTCGCCCGGAACGCCGGGCCACGAGATGACCGGCATCGATCTCAACCGCGCCGGTGTGCCGCTGCTCGAAATCGTCTCCGAGCCGGACATGCGCTCGGCCGCCGAGGCGGTCGCTTACGCCAAGACGTTGCACGCGCTGGTGCGCTGGATCGGCATCTGCGACGGCAACATGCAGGAAGGGAGCTTCCGCTGCGACGCCAACGTCTCGGTGCGCCGGCAAGGCGATGCGAAGCTCGGCACGCGCTGCGAGATCAAGAATCTGAACAGCTTCCGTTTTATGCAGCAGGCGATCGAGTTCGAAGTGCGCCGGCAGACCGAGCTGATCGAGGACGGCGGCATGGTTACGCAGGAAACGCGCCTGTACGACCCCGACCGCGGCGAGACGCGTTCGATGCGAAGCAAAGAGGACGCGCAGGACTACCGTTACTTTCCCGATCCCGACCTGCCGCCGCTGTCGATCGACGAGGCATGGATCGAACGGATACGCGCCGAGATGCCCGAGCTGCCCGAGGCGATGCGGACCCGTCTGGTGCGCGAGTACGCGTTGCCGGCGGCGGAAGCGGCGATGCTGGTTTCCCACCGCGAAATGGCCAGCTATTTCGAGCGGCTCGTTGCCGCCGGCGTCGATCCCCGGCTGGCTGGCAACTGGCTGCTCGGTGAAGTATCGGCTGCGCTCAACAAGGCGGAAATCGACATCGCGGACGCACCGGTTTCCTCGACGCTGCTGGCCGGCATGCTTCGGCGTATCGCGGACGGCACGATTTCAGGCAAGCTCGCCAAAGAGATCTTCGATGCGATGTGGGCGGGCGAAGGCGACGCCGACGCGATCATCGCCGCCCGGGGCCTGCGCCAGATTTCCGACGTCGTCGCAATCGAGAAAATCGTCGCCGACGTTCTCGCGGCCAACGCGGCGATCGTCGCTGAATACAAGGCCGGCAAGGACAAGGCGTTCCAGTCGCTGGTCGGCAAGGCGATGGCCGCAAGCCGGGGCAGGGCGAATCCGATCGAGGTCAACGCCGCGCTGAAGAAAATGCTCGGCTGAATCGGCGCGCACTGGCGCCTGGGCACGAGTCATTGGCGGATGCGTCGCGTTTGCGTATCCGCTAGCCGACGCGTGGTGCTGATCGAGGATCGGCTGCGGATGCGAAACGCGCAGCGTGAGCGCGCGGGCAACGAGCGATTCGACCCGCGTCATACATAACTTCGGGTCGGACCCGCGAGCGACATGGCCTTCCTGTACGCCGGACGAGCCCCGACCCGCGCCAGGTAGGCGGCGATGTTGGCGTACGGCGCGAGATCGTAGTCGAGAAAATTCCGCAGCGTCGTGAAGGGGAACACCATCATCACGTCGGCCGCGGTGAATGCCTCGCCGGCAAACCACGGTCCACCGCCGAGCTCGGTATCGACGAACGACAGCAGCTGTTTCATCCGTTCGCGCATTCGCGCCGTGACCGGGCTCGCAGCGGCCTCCGTCACCCGACTCAAAACGAGCGCGATCAGCAGCAGCGACATCAGGCTGCCTTCGGCGAAGTGCAGCCAGTAGACGTAACGCGCATACGCGGAATCTCCGGGCGGAAGCGCCAAGCGCCCACCGCCGTGGCGATGGACGATATAGTCGACGATCGCACCCGACTCGGCGAGCACGGTGTCGCCGTCGCGGATCACCGGCGCCTTGCCGAGAGCGTGGATTTTCTTCAACGGGTGCGGAGCCGCGCCGGTCGTCTCGCGCGGAAAGACCTGCAGGTCGTACGGAAGGCCGAGTTCCTCCATCAGCCAGACAATGCGCTCGGAGCGCGAGGTCTCCAGGTGATAGATGGTGATCGTCATGGTGGCTCCCATCGAAGCGTGGCGAGTTTGCAACGGTTTGATTTTGGCCGCAATCGCGAACGGTGGCCACTGGTAACGCCGACGCGCCGGCCTCGCGTTAAACTGCGTTGCGGTCGTGCACGATGGCCGCGTCATCTGACAGAATTCCGGCAATGATTCCTTTCAACGTTCAGCGCGCGCTCGATAACCCTTTTTGGTCGAGCCTGACGACCGGACATGCGCATTTGGCGCTTGGGGGAACGCTGGCGCGCCGATATCCGGCCGACATTTCGCCGATCGCCGGATTG
>DASYJB010000101.1:0-2424 GCA_035996965.1 Casimicrobiaceae bacterium
CGAGCCGGAAATCATGAACCTCGACGACGACCCGGAGCTGAAGGCGCAGACGTTTGCCTGGAAGGAGCGCCGTGACGAGTTCATGAGGAAGTTCAACGCCAACGACGCGCAGACATTGAAGCAGGCGTGGCAGCGATTCTATTTCGTCGGCAAGATGCCCGACGGGTCGCAGCCCGAGCAGCATCTGCACAAGCTTCGTCTCGCCGCGCCGGTCGATCGGCGGAAAGACCCGGCGTAGTTTTCGCTAGGCCAGCCAGTCGGCGCAATCCCAACCGAACATCTGCTCGAGCTTCCTGACTTCGGGCGCGAAGATTTCGCGCAGATAATTGCGCGCTTCGACGCTCATCGGCGCCTGGTAGGGACGCGCGTGCACGGTGCGCGGCTCGACCGGCGGAAAGCGTGCGACGCCGAGGAAGTCGGTGATTCGCGCCAGCGCAGCGTCCGGCGAGCGCTGCAACTCCTCGCTTCTCAGAACCAGCGTCTGCCCGGCCGGATAGTGCCGCCAGATCCTCTGAATCTGCTCGCTGTAGAAGCCGCGGTCGATGTATGAATAGAGCCGATGCTGCAGAGGCAGGGCGTCGCGGCACCGTTCCGCCTCGGTGCGGATCGCCTGCTCGAACGGCAGCGGATCGCGCTGCCGCTCGCGCTCCATGTTCCAGTGCGAATAAGCGCGCGTCAGCGGATTGCGCAGAAGCATGATCAGCTTCATCGCCGGGTTGTAGCGTCGGATGCGCTGCGGCGCGGGCTCCCAGTACATATAGATCGGCGTCGCGTCGCCGAGCAGCCGCCCGCGCACCGCAGGGTTGAAGTAGGCATGGTATCTGGCGTAATCGACTTCGGCCGACGCGAAGTGCTCTTCGGTATCGAAGAAATGCACTTCCTTCACCGTCGGCATGCCGATCTCCGGATGCTCGTACAGATAGGATGCGAGCGCAGTGGTACCGCCCTTCTGGGTCCCGGCGATGACGAATGCGACTTTCTCCGGCGGCGCGGCCAGGCTCCCGTGGCAATCCTTATAGCGCTTGCCGCTGCCGCAGGGACAGGCCTCGTTGCGATCGACCACCGACGCTTCCTCCGTCATCACCGCCGAATGCAAGCGGACGCCGTGATCGCTGCTTGTGCCGGCGCTGATCCGCTATGCGAAAGTTCGCCACTATACCTTCGCGGCTCACGGCGCGGCGCGCGCCGCTATTGCGAAAGCAGCGCGTTCAGGTGGTCGAGCGTGTCGGCTTCGTCGACGGGCTTGTCGATGCGCCGGCGCAGGATCCGCGGGAAGCGCACCGCGATGCCCGACTTGTGGCGCGGCGATCGCGCGATGCCTTCGAAACCGAGCTCGAACACCAGCGTCGGCGTGACGCTGCGCACCGGACCGAATTTTTCGATCGTCGTCTTCCGGATGATCGCGTCGACCTCTTTGATCTCTTCATCGCTGAGGCCCGAGTACGCCTTGGCGAACGGTATCAGGCGCCTGCCGCCCTCCGCCTCTTCGGACCAGACCGCGAAAGTGTAATCGGTATAGAGGCTGGCGCGGCGGCCGTGCCCGCGCTGCGCATAGATCAGCACGGCGTCGATCGTCATCGGGTCGATCTTCCATTTCCACCAGGTCCCGGATTCCTTCGTCCGGCCGACGCCGTAGCGCGCGTCGCGCCGCTTGAGCATGAAGCCTTCGACGCCGCGCGAGCGCGACTCGGCGCGCAGTTGGGCGTAGGCGTCCCACGTCGGCAACGACAACAGCGGCGAGATCTGCAGATGCTCGTCGCCGATGGAAGGCACGAGAACCTCGAGGCGCGCGCGTCGCTCGTGCTGCGGGAGCATGCGCAAATCGGCGCCGTTCTCTTCCAATAAATCGTAGGCGAGCAGCGCGGCCGGCGCCTCGGCCAGGATTTTCGCCGGCAGCGATTTCCTTCCGATGCGGGTCTGCAGTGCGGCGAACGGTCGAACGAGGCCATCCTTCCACACGACGATCTCGCCGTCGATGACCGTCCCGTCGGGAATCCGGGCTTGGAGCGGGTGGAATTCCGGAAAGCGCTCGGTCACCAGCTCCTCGCCGCGCGACCAGAGCCAGATCGCGCCGGCGCGCTTGACCAGTTGTCCGCGGATGCCGTCCCATTTCCATTCGACCATCCACTGGTCGACCGGCCCTAGCGTATCCGGCGCGCCGTTGAGCTGGTGCGCCAGAAAAAAGGGGTACGGCTGGCCCGCATCGGCGACGTCATCCGGTCCGGAAGCGATCAGCGCGGAAAAACTTGCCGCGCTGGGCATCGCCGCGATCCCCGTATAGCCGACAATGCGCTGCGCGACGGTCTTCGGCTCGACTCCGGCGACTTCGGCCAAGGCGCGGATCACCGAAAGCCGCGACACGCCGACTCGGAATCCGCCGCCGATCAGCTTGGTCAGCAGGAATCGCCCCGCCCAGTCGAGCTC
>DASYJB010000102.1:0-5054 GCA_035996965.1 Casimicrobiaceae bacterium
ATCAGGGTGAAGCCGGAGGCCACACGCATCGCGTCGACGCGCGCCGACGGCGCGTCCGCAAAGTGATAAGCGCTCCCTTGCACGGCGGTCACTGGTCCCAGCTGGTGACGTCCTTGTTGCCGGCGTCGCCGCCTTCCTTGCCGTCGGCGCCGTACGAGAGGATGTCGTACGGCCCGTGCGAACCCGGAGAGGCGTACTGGTATTCGTTGCCCCACGGGTCTTTCGGCACCGACGATTTCTTCCAGTACGGCCCGTTCCAGTTCGTCATGCCGGCCGGCGCGGTGACCAATGCCTGCAATCCTTCCTGCGACGTCGGATAACGCCCGACTTCGAGCTTGAACAGGTCCAGCGTCTGGCCGATCTGCTCGATTTCAATCTTCGCCGCCCGCGCCTTCGCCTTCTCGCCCTGGCCGATGTAATTGCCGCCGACGATGCCCATCACGATGCCGATCAGGACCAGCACGACGAGGATTTCGATCAAGGTCATACCGCGCGCGGAGGCGAAGGCCCGAAGGGCGCGACCCGGAGCGCGCGGATGGGCGACCGACGACTCCGCAATGAAACCTCTCTCCGGCGGTTGTGGAGGGAGCACGCGCGACCGCGCAGCGAGCAGGCGGGATTGGGATCGATGATGATGATTCAACTGCATGGTCGCTTCTCCTCCGCCCGCAGGCGGCCGGTTCGATTAGAGGCAGGTCTAGCTGACAAGTTCGCTCATGCCCATGACGCCGAGCAGGATCGAGAACACGATGCCGCCGATCAGCACGGCAAGACCCAGTATCATCGCCGGCTCGAGTATCGCGAGAAAGCGCTTGATCGAAATCTGCACTTCGCGGTCGTATACGTCGGCGACGCGGTTGAGCATCTCCTCCAGCCGTCCCGACTCCTCGCCGACGAGAATCATCTGCGTCGCGAGCTTCGGATAGAGACCGGTCTCGACCAGCGGCCGTCCGAAGCCCTTGCCTTCGCGCAGTCGCGTGATCACGCCGTCGAGCGCACGCGCTAGCACGGTGTTGGTCATCGTTTCGCGCACGATCGCGAGTCCTGCCAGCAGCGTCACGCCGTTGGCGAGCAGCGTGGCCAGCGTGCGCGAGAATCGCGCGACCTCGACCTTGCCGAGCAAATCGCCGAGCAGCGGCAGTCGCAGCAGGCGCGCGTCCCAGCGGAAGCGCACCTCGGGCTTCTGCAGCCGGCGGCGGATCAGCCAGGTCAGGCCGACGACGATCAGGATCGCGAGCCACCAGTATTTGCGCAGCGCCGTCCCGAACAGGATGACGATCTGCGTCGGCAAAGGCAGCGCCTTGCCGGCTTGCGAGAACGTCTGCTGGAACTGCGGCACGACGAATACCAGCAGCACCATCACCGAAGTGACCGCGACTCCGATCAGTATCGTCGGGTAGATCAGCGCCGACTGCACGCTGTCGCGCAGATCCTTGGTCCGCTCCATCGTGTCGGCCAGCCGCGTCAGCACCGTGCCGAGCGCGCCGCCCGCCTCGCCGGCGCGGACGATGTTGACGTAGAAGCGTGAGAACACCGTGCGATGGGCGTCGAGCGCCTGCGACAGCGCCTTGCCGCCGCGGACGTCGTCGCGGATCGTCTGCAGCAGACTCGCCACCGGAGGCGTCGGCGCCAGGCCGATCAGCACTTCCAGCGCGCGATCGAGCGGCAGGCCCGCGCGAAGCAAGGTCGCAAGCTCGCGGGTGATCGACAGCAGGTTGTCGCGCGTCACGCGCCGCGGCGCGAACCAGCGCCGGCGCTTCGGCGTCGGCGCAGCGCCGGCGATCCTGCCGCCGATCGCGGCTTCGACCCGCATCGGCATCAGGCCCTGGTCACGCAGCCGGTCGACGATCTCCGACTCGTTGGCCGCTTCCAGCTCGCCGGCCGCGACATCGCCGGCGGCATTGACCGCCCGGTACTTGTACAGCGCCATCAGCGGACCGCGGCGGTGTGCAGCCGCTGCCGTGAACGCGAGACCATGTTGCCGCAACCCGACACTAGTTTTCGCGGGTGACGCGAAGAACCTCTTCGAACGTCGTCACGCCGTTGAGCGCCTTGCGCATGCCGTCCTCGTACATCGTGACCATGCCTTCCTTGATCGCCTCGATGCGCAGCTCCGCCGAATTGGCGTGGCGCATGATGTGCGTGCGCAAGGGGTCGCTCATCGGCAACATTTCCAGGATGCTGACCCGTCCGATGAATCCCGTCTGCGCGCACTCCTTGCACCCCTTGGCGTGATAAAGCGTGATGTCGCCCGGCCGCGCGAACTTGTGCAGACCCAGCTCGGCGACGACCTCCGGCAGCGCGGTATACGAGGTCTTGCACGCCGGGCACAGCGTCCGGACCAGGCGCTGCGCCAGGATGCCGATCACCGTCGATGTCAGCAGGTAGTCTTCAACGCCCATGTCCAGCAGGCGGTTGACGGTGCTCGCGGCATCGTTGGTATGAACGGTCGACAGCACCAAGTGGCCGGTCAGGGCCGACTGCACGGCGATCTGCGCGGTTTCGAGGTCGCGGATCTCGCCGATCATGATGACGTCAGGATCCTGCCGCACGATCGAGCGCAGCGCATTGGCGAACGTCAGATCGATCTGCGGCTTGACCTGGATCTGGTTGATGCCGGCCATCTGGTACTCGACCGGGTCCTCGACCGTCAGGATCTTGACGTCGGGCTGGTTCAGACGGTCGAGTGCCGTGTACAGGGTCGTCGTCTTGCCGCTGCCGGTGGGGCCGGTGACGAGCAGGATGCCGTGCGGTTCCAGCAGCACGTCGAGAAACTTCTTCAACGTCTCCTCTTCGAAGCCGAGCCGCTTGAAGTCGAGCGCGACGCCCCCCTTGTCAAGAATCCGCATGACGACCGACTCGCCGTGCATCGTCGGCACCGTCGATACGCGCAGATCGATCTCCTTGCCGTGCACGCGCAGGCGGATCCGCCCGTCCTGCGGCAGGCGCCGTTCGGCGATGTCGAGATTCGCCATGATCTTGATGCGCGAAATCACCGCGGCGGAAAGCCGCCGCGGCGGCGATTCGACCTCGTGCAGGACGCCGTCGATGCGGTAGCGCACGATCAGCCGGTTCTCGAACGGCTCGATGTGGATGTCCGACGCGCGCGTATCGAGCGCGTTGGTGATGATCAGCGACACCATGCGGATCACCGGCGCTTCGGAGGCGAGGTCCTTCAGCTGCTGGATGTCGGCGTCGAAGGCGAGATCGTCGCGTTGCTCGACGTCGCCCAGGATCTGGCCGAGCGCCGATTTGCCCGCGCCATACAGCCGCTCGAGCGCCGCCTCGAGTTCCATCGGAATCGCGACCTGCGGTCGCACCTTGCGCCCGGTGACCATCTCGAATGCGTTGACCGTGTACTCGTCGGTCGGATCGGCCATTGCCAGCGCCAGCTCGGTCTCGTCTTCGGCGAGCGGCAGCGCGCGCGATTCGCGCAGGAATCGCGCCGACACGCGCTCCTCGAGGATCGGGAGCTCGGGATAGCTGGCCGCCTCGACCAGCGGCAATCCAAGCTGAGCGGCCAGCGCCTCCGATACGTCGCGCTGGGCGACCACGCCGAGCGTGACCAGCAGCACGCCGAGCTTCTCGCCGGAGTCGTCCTGGATGCGCAATGCGCGGTCCAACCCGGCGGCATCGAGCTTGCCGCGCTCGATCAGCATCTCGCCGAGTCGTTTTCTTTCGGGTGCGTTCACACGTGTCGCCGCATGAAAATCAACGCGCGATCATAGCATGGCGAGCGAGCGCAGAAGTCCGCGAAGCCGGTCGAATCAAGGGTTTGCAGCCGTTTGTCGGAGTCGACTGTCGCCGTCGGACGACGTGTGCCGGGTAGAATGTCGCCTTCGCCCGACGGTTGCCTGCCGACTTCGATGAAACTCAGTTGTTATGCGCTCAAACCCGATCCATTGACCATCCGGCCCGCGCCGCTGACCCGGCCGTGGATGGACCGGATCGCCGACAACCATGCCTATCGCTGCCTGCCGCTCAATATCGCCAACAGCCACGGCTGGGAAGTTCTCTCGCCGTGCACGTTCAGCGCGACATGGTCGGGCGGCATCCACGCGCGGGACCTGAAGCTCAGTGCCAGCGACGGCTATTCGCGCCTCGGCGATTTTGCCGTCACGCATTTCGCCTACGGCATCGTCACCTTTCACCTGTCGTACCTGTTTCGCACCGAGCCGGGCTGGGATCTGTTCGCAACCGGACCGCTGAACGGCGGCAAGGACGGCATCGCGCCGCTGACGGGCGTGATCGAAACCGATTGGCTGCCTTATCCGTTCACGATGAACTGGCAGCTGACGCGTCCGGGTACCGTGCGCTTCGAGAAGGACGAGCCGGTATGCGTTCTCTTTCCGGTGCCGCACGGTGCGCTGCAGACGTTCGAGCCGGAAATCATGAACCTCGACGACGACCCGGAGCTGAAGGCGCAGACGTTTGCCTGGAAGGAGCGCCGTGACGAGTTCATGAAGAAGTTCAACGCCAACGACGCGCAGACATTGAAGCAGGCGTGGCAGCGATTCTATTTCGTCGGCAAGATGCCCGACGGATCACAGCCCGAGCAGCATCTGCACAAGCTTCGTGTCGCGGTGCCGGTCGACCGGCGGAAACGGCCGGCGGCGAAGGCTTAGCCGGCGACGAGGCTACGCCAGCCAGTCCGAGCAATCCCAGCCGAGCATCCGCTCCAGCGAGCGGATTTCATATTGGAAAATATCGCGCAGGTAATCGCACGCTTCGATGCTCATCGGCTCGCCATAGTCGCGCGCGTAGACTTCGCGGCGCTCGACCCGCCCGAACGATTCGATTCCCAGAAATGCGGCGATGCTCGCGAGCAGACGTTCCGGCGAGGTCCGCAGCTCTTCGCTCTTCAAAATCAGCGTCTGCCGGACGGGGAAATAGCGCCAGATGCGTCGCAGCTGCCCGCAGTAGAAGCCGCGATCGGCGTAAGACCAGAGCGGGTGCTGCGATGGCAGCGCCGCCCGGCAACGCTCCCTTTCCGCTTTGAGCGCCTCGAAGAACGGCAGCGGATCCAGATTCTTGGTGCGCTGCATGTTCCAGTG
>DASYJB010000103.1:0-2810 GCA_035996965.1 Casimicrobiaceae bacterium
CGACGACGACGGCGACGGGAAACCGCAACGCTGGCATGGCCTTTTTTCCGGATCGCGGCACGATTCGCGAGAGCAGCAATCATACGCCTGTGTGCACCGGTGCGCGCCGTCTGCTACCATCGTCGATCGCACCGTCGCCCCTTGTTTTCATGGCCAGAATCATTCCTCTCACCGACGCCCGCGCGCTCGGCGATCCGCTCGCCGCCGCGCGCGGCGCGCCCGCGGTCACGCCGACCGGCATGCTCGCGGACACGCGCGGCCGCATGTTGCGCGACCTGCGCATTTCGGTGACCGACCGCTGCAACTTCCGCTGCGTCTACTGCATGCCGAAGGACGTCTACGGCCACGATTATCCGTTCCTGCCGCATGCGGATCTGCTGACGTTCGAGGAAATCGCGCGCCTCGCCCGGATTTTCAAGGCGCACGGCATCGAGAAAATCCGCCTGACCGGCGGCGAGCCCCTGCTGCGCAAGCATCTCGAGCGGCTGGTGGCGATGCTGGCCGACGTCGGCGGGCTCGATCTGACGTTGACGACCAACGGCGCGCTGCTCGCCAAAAAGGCCCGCGATCTTCAGGCCGCCGGTTTGACCCGGGTCACCGTCAGCCTGGATGCGCTCGACGACCAGGTGTTCCGTGCGATGAACGACGTGGACTTCCCCGTCGCGCGCGTGCTCGAAGGCATCGACGCGGCGGCCGCCGCCGGACTCTCGCCGATCAAGATCAACATGGTCGTCAAGCGCGGCACCAACGAGCAGGAGATCCTGCCGATGGCGCGGCACTTCCGCGGCAGCGGGCACATCCTGCGCTTCATCGAGTACATGGATGTGGGACACACCAACGGCTGGCGGATGGACGACGTCGTGCCGTCCGCCGAAGTGATCGGCATCATCGGCCGCGAGCTCCCGCTGGAGCCGATCGACCCGAACTATCCGGGCGAAGTCGCCGCGCGGTGGCGCTACCGCGACGGCGGCGGCGAAATCGGCGTCATCTCCTCGGTGACGCAGGCCTTCTGCAGCGATTGCACGCGGGTGCGTCTTGCCACCGACGGCAAGCTCTACACGTGCCTATTCGCCACAGCCGGCGTCGACCTGCGCGCGCTCGTGCGCGGCGGCGCGACCGACGACGAGATCGGCAACCATCTCGCGGCGATCTGGTCGCAGCGCGCCGACCGCTATTCGGAAATCCGCTCGGAAAACACGCGCGCCCTCCCCAAAATCGAGATGAGCTACATCGGCGGTTGAGCAAACCAGGAAGCCGAGGCAGACGAGGCGTCGGTTTCGAAACGGCAACACCCATGCACATCAAAGCGCTGATCGAATTCCTGCAAGGCCTCGAGCAGAACAACAATCGGCCATGGTTCGCATGGAACAAGCCGGCCTACGACGTGCTGCGCGAGGAGTTCCAGGCGCTGGTGGGCGACGTCGCCGGGCGGGTGGCGAAATTCGACCGCGCGCTGGGGCCGGTCGATCCGAAGAAGGCGATGTTCCGCATCTATCGCGACACGCGTTTTTCCAAGGACCGCACGCCGTACAAGACGCATTTCAGCGCGGCGCTGAACGATCGCGCCAAGCGCGGGCTCGCGCCCGGCTACTACTTCCACATCGACCACCAAGGGACTCTGCTGGCCGGCGGCGGCATCTATCGGCCCGAGCCGGCGCTGCTCAACCGCATCCGCCGCCATATCGCGACCAAGCCCGCGAGCCTGACGCGGCTGCTGCACGAGCCGCGGTTCGCCAGGACCTACGGCGGCCTGTCGGACGAAGACGCGCTCAAGCGCCCGCCGAAGGGATTCGCCGCCGATATCCGTCACATCGAGGCGATCAAATTGAGGCACTATTTCGGCATGATCGAAGTCGACCTCAAAATACGTCCGCCGATGGACCTCGCCGCCGACCTCAGCGGCTACTTTCGCGATCTCCTGCCGCTGATGACGTGGCTGCGCAGCGCCGTCAAGGCGGATCCGCGGTGAACGCGCCGAACGAGCCATACCGGCCGCTGCTGTCCGACGCGGCACGGCCGTCGACGTTCAACGTTCGGGCGGTCGACGAAAACGGCGCGACCCGCGACACCCCGATCGCCGGCGAGCATCCGCTGACGCTCTACGTCGACAAGCGCGAGATCCTGACCTTGATGACCCTGGGCGCGGCGCCCGAGGCGCTGGCGATCGGGTACCTGCGCAACCAGCGGCTGCTCGACCGCATCGAGGACATCGTGTCGGTGCAGGTCGACTGGGACGTCAACGCGGTGGTCATCAACACGCGCAGCGGCTTGAAGGATCTCGAGGCCAAGCTCGGCAAGCGGACGACGACCAGCGGCTGCGGCCAGGGGACGGTATTCGGCGATCTGATGGAAGAGATCGACTCGGTCCGGCTCCCTGCCGACGCGATGCTCACCCGCGGCACGCTCTACGCGCTGCTCGACCGCGTGCGCGTGCACGAGACGATCTACAAGCAGGCCGGCGCCGTGCACGGGTGCGCGCTCGCGACCAACAGCAACGGCGCCAGCGAGATCCTCTATTTTGTCGAGGACGTCGGCCGGCACAATGCCGTCGACGCGATCGCCGGGCGCATGTGGCTGGACCGGGTCGACGGCGGCGACAAGATTTTCTATACGACCGGACGGCTGACCTCCGAGATGGTCATCAAGGCCGCGCAGATGGGAATCCCGTTCCTGGTCTCGCGCTCGGGCCTGACGCAGATGGGCTACGAGATCGCGCAGAAGGTCGGCATCACGATGATCGGCCGTGCCACCAACAAGCATTTCCTGCTGTTCACCGGCGGCGAACGCTTCCGGGCCGACGCGTGATGGGC
>DASYJB010000104.1:0-11139 GCA_035996965.1 Casimicrobiaceae bacterium
CGAAGTCCAGCACCCGGCTCGAAGCGCTGGGCGTACGGACGATAGGCGACCTCGCGGCCGCCGACCCGGCGCTGCTGCTCGAGCATTTCGGCGCGCATTACGGCGCCTGGATGCACGAGGCCGCCCACGGCCGCGACGAGCGTCCGGTGGTTACCTACAGCGAACCGCAATCGATCAGTCGCGAAACGACATTCGATCGCGACCTGCATCCGACGCGCGACCGTGACGAGCTTTCCGCCATTTTCGACGAGCTTTGCGCCGGGGTCAGCGACGATCTCAAGCGTAAAGGCTATGTCGGCAGGACAATAGGCCTCAAGCTCCGTTACGACAATTTCAAGACGCTGACGCGCGACCGGACGATAGCCGCGCCGACGCAGGACGCGCGTACGATCCGTCGCGCCGCCGGCGAATGCCTGAAGCGCGTGCCGCTGGACCGCCGCATACGCCTGCTCGGCGTCAGGATCGGGGCGCTTTGCCACGCCGACGAGGCGGCGCGTCCGGTGACGCTCGCCGCCGAAGAGCCGACGCGGAACCTGTTCGAGTAGCGCCAATAAACTACGCGCGCGGCGCCGCGTTGGTTTCGATCCACTTGTCGAACAGCTGCAGGAACTTGCCCAGGAATTCGCGCGTGTCATCGCTGCTCAGCGCCCCCTTGTCGTCGAAGAGCTTGGCGGCATTCCCGATGTAGGCCTCGTGCGGCAGCGCCGGTACGTTGAGAAAGACCAGCGTCTGGCGCAGCTGGTGATTGGCGCCGAACGCGCCGATCGCCCCGGGCGAGACGCTGACCACCGCGGCCGGCTTGCCGTTCCAGGCGCTCTTGCCGTACGGGCGCGAGGCGACGTCGATCGCATTCTTCAGGACGCCGGGCAAGCCGCGGTTGTATTCAGGCGTCACGAACAGCAGCGCATCGGCGCGCGCAACGCGCTCCTTGAACGCGGTGACCTCGGCCGTGGGACTCGCCTCGAAATCCTGGTTGAACAGCGGCAGCTGGCCGATCTCGACGATCTCCAGCTTCAGCGTGGCCGGCGCCATCGCGGCAATCGCCTTGGCCATTTTCCGGTTGAACGATTCCTTGCGCAGGCTGCCGACAATGACGACGACGTCGCGGGGGGAGCTCATGGCATTCCTTTCGTGGATTGACGGCGAGAGACCGATGGCCGGTCCGGAAATTATTTTGTGCGGTGCGGCGGAACGACCACGTCGGTGGCGCTGTCGATATCGTTCAGCGCCGTATTGAGCATCGAAAGCGCCTGCTCGATCCGCCCCGCCGCGAGCGCGTCCCTGACTTCGACGATCAGCTGGCGCAGCTTCTGCTCGTAGCCTTCGGCCTGTTCGAGCTCGGCGACAAGGCGTTCGATCTCGGCTGATGCGGGGCGCTCGTTTTCGGGAGTCATGGCTTGGTGTCGGCGTTTCACACCGGCCCTGGTGGGCCGGAATTACAAGTAAAGTAAGCGCGGCTCGTCCGCTCCGTCAACGCGCTACGCTTGCGGCGCGTTTTTTCTTGACTGCCTGCCGGATCATCGAAGCGGCCGATACCTACCATGGACTTCGCCTTGCGCAAACCGTTCCTCCGACGCCTGGCGATAGGGTCCGCCCTGGTGGGCGCGCTGACCGCCTGCGGCACCGTGGCCTTCCAGCACGAGGAATCCCGGCTCACTTTTCGCGTGGTCCGCGAAACGCCCGGCTGGTATACGGGCATGCCGGACGGCGTTCAGGAATTCGATCTGCCGGTGGCAAGCGGCGAAGCCGTCGAGCATATCCACGCCTGGTGGTGGCCCTCCGCCAGCGGCAGGTCCGATGCGCCGGCGATCCTGTATCTGCACGGCGCGCGCTGGAGTCTGACCGGCCAGCTGTTCCGTATCGAGGAGCTGCGCGATTTCGGCTTTTCGGTGTTGGCGATCGACTATCGCGGCTTCGGCAAGAGCGATGGCGACACGCCGACCGAAAAGTCGGTGTACGAGGATGCCCACGTCGCCTGGAACTGGCTGGCGGCGCGGCAGCCCGATCCGGCGCGGCGCTTCATCTATGGCCATTCGCTCGGCAGCGCGGTGGCGGTCGACCTCGCCGCCTCGTTGAGCCGCGCCGACGGCGCGGCGACCGAAGCGCCGGCTGCCGCCGGGCTGATCATAGAATCCTCGTTCACCACGCTCGAGGACATGGCGAAATCGCTGACCTATCCCTGGATGCCGGTCGGTCTCTTGCTGTCGCAGAAGTTCGATTCGATGAGCAAGATGGCAAAGGTCAAGGTCCCGGTGCTGATCGTCCATGGCGCGGCCGATCGCTTCGTCCCGGCGCGCTTCAGCGAAGCGCTCTACCGGGCCGCGGCCGGACCGAAGAAGCTGCTGCTGATCGATGGCGCGACGCATAACAACAGCATGCGGACGGGCGCTCTGCAATACCAGCATGCGCTGGCGGAGTTGTTCGGGCTGGGCGCTGCGCCGAGGAGGACGCTGACGCAATAGCGGCCGGTTGGCTAGTGCGCCTTGGCAAAGACTTTCAGCAGCGGCGCATCGAACTCGATTTGCACCTGCGGGCCGCCGGCCGGGCGAGCATCGAGTCGCCAGGACCCGGCAACGCGCTGATCGGTGTTGGAGCTGAGCTGCAACGACGACGGCTCCGCCGTTCCCGAATACTGGACGCGCTGACCGTTGGCCACGAACCAGTAGTTGATCCGCGGTCCGGCGTCGAGGTCTATCGTCAGGCCTTCGGTCATATCGCCGTCGCCGCACATCATTGTCGCGCAGCTGCGTAGCTTGGGCGCGAGATCGGACGCGGACAGCACGACGCGCCGGACGGTATTGCCGGTCACCGTGTCGGGACCTTTGACCAGGTACGCATATTTCGGCCAAACGGAGATCAGGCCGCCCTTGCTCTGGTAGCTGATCGAGCCGGTAGCTACCCCCGGCTCGGCGCCGGCAGCCGGCGCCAGCGAGACGGCCAGCGCCAGCACGACGGCGAGGCGCATCCCGACGGCCGGCCCAGACCGCACTAGGCGCTCGCGCCTTTCGCCGATCGCATCACCCCGTCGCAGGTCGCCCGGGCCGGATCGGCCGCCGGCAACTTGGCGCAGACGGCGGCCATTTGCGCGCGTATCCGGGCCATCGCCGGTTCGTGCCCGCGCTGGGCGTTCCACGCGGTGAGCTTGCCCCCCATGCGCTCGAGGCCGCGCCGGTTACGCTCATAGAAGGTGTCCGGCGTCGGATCGAGCTCGCCGATCACGCTCTTGGCCGCATGCTCGATCCGCGCTTCGTCCTGCGGCGCGAGCTCGATCAGCGCATTGACGTAGTGCACGCCCCACTGCAGGCGCGTCGCCGGGCCGTCGGCGGCCGTATACGCTTTTTGCTCCCAGTCGAGCGCCGCAGCCTTGTCGCCGCGCTTTTTCGCGTTGGCGGCGAGATCGAGCATGAAATAGTAGGGCGAGTGCGAGCGCTTGAGCTCGGCCTCGAGCAGCGCGTCGGAGGCGCTCATCAGGTCGGCCTCGGTCAGCGCATCGGCGGCCGCGCTAATGACCGCCTGCCGTGCATACGGGTCGGCGGTCTCGCGATCGGCGCGCGCGACCTGGTCGCGCACGCTTTGCAGCAGCGGCTCGGGCAGCGCGCCTTTGGGCGTGTCGAGCTTGGCGAGCGCGATGCGTCCGCTGACCGCGGAGAGCCGGTCGGCGGTCGATATCGCGGGGTCGGCAACGAATCGCTGCAGCACCGCATTCCAGTCCGCCGCGAGCTCGGCGCGCGCTGCGCTTTTGGCGGGGGTGACGTAAGCGACGACCTTGTCGGCGTAGTAGGTCAACAGGTCGAAGTTTTCGCGCGCGAGGCGTGGATCGGCAAGCAAGCGGCGCAGATCGGCCGCCGCGGCTTTATCCTCGCGCGGCTTGACGTTCTTCGCGGTTGCCGCCGCGACCAACGCCCGCAGTCGCAGTCGCGCCGCGGTGTCCGGCTGGGTGGCCGGGCAGACCTTCGCCAGCCGCTCCAGCGTTGGCGACAGCGCTTTGGCGGCGACCAGCGTATTTTCGTCGGTGTCCCACGAATAGTAGGCGAGCATGCGCCAGTCGTCGGCCGACAGCGCCGTGCCACCGGCGCCCGGCGACAAGGCGGCGGCGAGGGTCTCCTTGACCGGTCGCGCTCCGTTCATGCCCATCGCCAGCACCCGCATGTATTGATCGACCTCGACCTCGCCCGGCAGGCGCGTGATCTCGCCGCCATCGGGCGTGAACAGAATCATCGTCGGGTAGCCGCTGACCTTGAAACGGTCGCCGAGTCTCTGCGCGCTGGCGGTATCGCCGTCGATGTAAACCGGCACGAAAAAGCGGGAGCGCTCGATAAAATCCTGACGGTTGAAAATCGTCGCCTTGACCTGATTGCAGGGCGGGCACCAGACCGCTCCCCAGTAGAGGAACACGGGCTTGTGCTGCGCCTTCGCCGACGCGAAGGCCGCGTCGACATCGCCTTTTTGCCAGGCGATTCCGCCGACCTGATGCAGGCCCTCAGTCGCAGCTGCCGCGGGCGTAACCGCACTGACCGCAGCGACGGCATCCGTCTTGGGCTTGGGCGCGGCGATCGGGGGATCGGGCGCCTTCGAGCACGCGCCCAGCACCGCGAGCGCGGCAGCGATGGCAGCAATTTGTCCGGCGTTGGTCATCATCGTCTTCGACAGTCCCAATGGCCCGATATTATGCCAGCCGCCCAAATTCGGGGCGAACGACGGTTCCGGTGGTCCTACAGGCGATTCAGACTCCGGCTGATTCACTTCGCGGCTTCGGAGGCCAAGAATCGGTGGCGTGACGCCGGAACGGGTCGATTCCTCTCGCCACCGACGCCCAGCCGAAGGAGCAACCGATGCGAAGCGTTACCACGAACGAGCAAACGATGAACACCTGGGCGCGGGTCCGGCACGAGCTGTTGGCGATTATCGTGCTCACCTTGCTGCTGCTGGCGATGGCGATGCTTTCAGCACCGGTCGCCAGCGCGGCCGACGAGGCGAGGCTGCAGAGCAACGGTGCGATCCAGTATCGGTCCGGCGGCGTTGGCAAGGACGAGGCGGACGCGCTGAAGCAGCAGTCTGCCGACTATGCTCTGACGCTGGAATTTGCCTCGTCGCGCAGCGCGGAAGGCGACACCAGCCCCGGTGCTTACCTTGCCGATGTCAGGGTCGACATCCGTGACGCGCAGGGCCGCCCCATGCTCAATACGACTTCAACGGGACCGCTTCTTCTCGTGCGACTGCCCCCCGGAGACTATACAGTCGTCGCCGACTGGAACGGCGTGCGCAAGCAGCACAGCGTCGATATTCCCGACGGCGCCCGCAGGCATGTCGTTTTCATGTGGTAACCCGGCTTGATGGGCCAGCCGCAGCGCACCGCTGATCTCGCGGCGGCACCGGGAGGCCATCGCGCCGGGGCGGCTCTCTCGCCGAACCAGGGAAGCCAGAGCGAGCTTTTCGAGCTGCCGCCGCGGCTGCCGCACGGTCTTGTCTATCGCCCGCAGTTTTTGACGCGGACCGAAGAGGCGTCGCTGCTGAGTGCGATCGCACCGCTTCCGTTTCGCCAAGCGCGCTTCCAGCAATACGTCGCGCGCCGGCGGGTCGTTCATTTCCACGCCGACGGCGACGTCGATACCGAGGATGCATACGACGACGGCGAGTCTTTTTCCTCGGGGCCTGTGCCGCCGTTCCTGGCCACGCTGCAGCAGCGCATCGCCGATGCGTTCGGCATCGTGCGCTCGGCATTCGTCCATACGCTGGTCAGCGAGTATCGCCCCGGCGCGCCGATCGGCTGGCACCGCGACAAGCCCAGCTACGGCGTCGTTTTCGGCCTGTCGCTCAAAGGGCGCGGCACGATGCGCTTTCGCCCGCTCGAGCCGCACATCGAGCCCAGGCAGACGCTGGTCCTCGAGCTCGAGCCGCGCTCCCTCTACGTCATGCAGGGGCCGATACGATGGCTATGGCAGCACAGCATGCTGCCCGCCAGGGAGTTGCGCTACTCGATCACGTTTCGGACGCGCGCCAACGACGAGCCGACCCTCGCCGGATAGCGGTCGAGGAAGGCCGGCGCCGCGAACCGCCCGACCCAGCCGGATTGCGTCGCTGCTGCGCAAGTCGCAGAATATCGGGACGATAGTGGAGCTGCCGCCGCAGCTCCGCGCCGTGCGCGGGGTGGAGTCATGCGAGCATTCGTCGTCCTGTTCGTGCTGCCGGTGCTGATCGGCGTCGTATCGGAGCGCCTGTTTCGCGACACGACCCGGGCGACCCTCGCCGCGACCCTCGCCGCGCCGACGGTCATGTATCTGTGCCTGCACGCGTTCGATCCGACCGGAACCTGGAATTGGCTGGCGACGCTGCTGGTGTCGCCACTGGTCATCGCCCTCGCGTTGGCAAGCGTTCTGTTCTGCTTCGGACGTCCGCCCAAGCGAGGCAGGCACTCGAGTTGATCCGGCGTCCGCAACAGCGGAGGTGTCCTACACGAAAATCAGACGCAGGCTGATTCTCCCCGTCTCGTTTTTCCGAAATACTGTAGCCATGTAGGGAAGGCAAGCAGCAACTTCGGGTAGCGACGAGCGTTGCCTGCGGTTTGTCCCTGCATCTCATCGATTGGCCGCGACCCCTCCAAAAAGAATGACGTGATCCCAAGGCTCGTCGCCCCAACCAGGCGAGCGGGGAGTGGGCCGGGCAACCGGCCCGATGTTGCTTTCCGCTCCCGCCGGGGAAAGAAGACGCGAGGGACAGCAAAGCGAGGTCGATGAAGGACGTTACTCTATCGATAAACGATTTTGCAGGAGACATCAGATGGCTACCAACGACAAGCAAGCAAGCGGACGCGAGCAAGGGCGCCAGCAATCGGCCGACATAGGACCGGCCGGCGCGGTGCGCAGCCAACAAGGCGCGGAGCAAGGACAGCGCGGGACACAACAGGATTTCGGCGCGCAGCGCGCCGACAGCCAGTACGGCGGATCGCTGCAAACGCGCGCCGGCACGCAGGCCGCACCTTGGTCGAATTACGGCGCCTACGGCGGCGGGCCGTTCTCGGTCATGCGCCGCATCAGCGATGAAATGGACCGCTTGTTCGAGGGATTCGGTTTCGGGCGCAGCGCGTTCGGCGGCGAGCCGGCGTGGCAGGGCGCTCTGACTTCGGGCGCCGAGCAGGGCGCGGCGCTGTGGTCGCCGCATCTGGAAATGTTCGAGCGCGACGGCAAGCTGGTCGTGACGGCCGACCTGCCGGGAGTCAAAAAGGAAGACGTCAAGGTGGAGGTCGACCGGGACGCGATAACCGTACAGGGCCAGCGCCGGCATGAGCAAACCAGCCGCCAGCAAGGCTATTATCGCAGCGAGCGCAGCTACGGCAGCTTCTACCGCACGATACCGCTGCCCGAGGGCGCGGACCCGTCGACGGCGAGCGCGACCTTCCGCGACGGCGTTCTGGAGATCGCGCTGCAGGCGCCGCAGAAGAGAGCCGGCAGCCGTTCGCTGGAGATCAAGGACGAGCAGGGCGCCGGCGGCGCGCGCTCGAGCGGCGGCGAATCGTCACAGAAATCGGGCGGGCAGCAGCGCTAGGGGCTGGGGCATCGGCCGTCTCGGGTGCGTTTGTCTTACAAGAAATTCAGACAAACGCCGATTCTCCGCCGAACCGGTGCAGGGCAGAATAAGAGTCATGTAGGGACAACAAGCCGAAACGTCGAGGCCGGATTCGGATTAGATGCGACGGCAGCACTTGTCCCTACTCTCGAGCATTCAAGCGAGCAAGCGACAGAAAAACAACAACGATGATGATTCCTCGAGCCCGTCCTAGCGGGCGCAGGAGGTGGACGGGCCGGGAGACTGGCCCGTTCTTGTTTTCAGCGGCCGGAAACGGCAGGAGGTACTGATGAAACCGATCGTGACTTCGAGTCTCGCAGCGCTGGCCGCAGGATTGATCCTCGGCGGCTGCGCAGTGGCGCCGGTCGACGGTCCGTATGCGTACGGCTACGCCCGGCCTTACTACTACGACAACGCCCCGGTGTACTACGAGACTTGGCCGGGCTACTACCCAGGCTATTACTATTACGGTTCGCCGGCGATAGTCGGATCGTTCCGCTTCGGCGGCGGCGACCGCCACGGGAGTGGCGGCTCGTGGCGCCACAACTCGCTGAATAGCGGCGATCAGACCATGTCTCGCACCCAGACGACATCTCGCACGTTCCGCGCTTCGCGGGCGCCGACAGCGAGGACCAGCACTCCAAGCCGGAGCAGCACTAGCACTGCAAGCCGCGCGCGCACGAACCGCGTGCTCGCGCATCGCGGCGAGTCCGACAAGTCCTAGTTTGCCACGCGCCTCACGGTGCGCGGCCGCAGACCCGGGGTCTACCGCCCCGGGTTTTTTTTGCGCGGGAAGCGTTCTCGCCTCTTGCGCCGAACCTCGGGAACGCCAGTCGTGGCAGAATTGCGGCCATGAACGCCACGGCAATAACACTGCGGTTCGCTCGACGCAGCGAAGCGCCGGCGCTTGCGTTGATGTCGCGCGATCTGGTGGAGGCGGGGCTCGGCTGGCATTACCGCGCGGACAGGATCCGTCAGCTGATCGACGATGTCGATAGCGTGGCGCTCGCGGCATGTGACGGACAGCGCGTCGCAGGGTTCGCCATCATGAGCTTCGGCGACGAGCATTCGCATCTGGTCTTGCTCGCCGTGCGGGCGACGCACCAGCGGCGCGGAATCGCGCGTCGGATGACCGAATGGCTGCTCGAATCGGCGGCGACCGCCGGCATCGCGTCGATCAAGGTCGAACTGCGCACCGACAACATCGCCGCCTACGAGTTGTATCGCGGCTTGGGCTTCGTCGAAATGATGCGCGCGCCCGGCTATTACCGCGGTCGCGAGACGGCGATTTTCATGATGCGAATGTTGCGGCCCCCGGGGCTGAAGCCGCACACATGGCGTCCGCCTACGCTCGACCGGCGTTAGACACGGCTGCCGCATAGGCGTTGGCCGCCGGTCGGATCAAACGCGCCCCGGCTTGCATTGCCGGTGGCCGCCCCCATGTCGACGTCAGGGCGCGGGGCCGGTGGCGCTTCGCGCGAAGGGCGGGTTCGCATGTCGGAGATCGTCGTACTGATCATCGTTGCGCTGGGCGGATGGATCGCGTTCGATGCGCTGCGGGCCCGCGAGACAGCGACGCAGGCGGCGCGCGAAGCGTGCCGGGCGCAGGGCCTGCAATTTCTCGACGACACCGTGCAGGGCGCGCGTACTCGCTTCGGACGAGACGCGGAGGGCCTGCTGCGCCTTCGCCGAACGTTTTCGTTCGAGTTTTCCGACGACGGGGTGAATCGCCGCGCCGGCCATGTCGTTTTGCTCGGGGCCAGGTTCGAGTCGCTGCAACTCGATCCCTACCGCATCGCGTGATCGCGGCGGACTAGGTTTGCAGACCGATGTCGAACACCGCGGCGTAGCCTGCGGCTCCCGGTGTGACGTCGAGCAGAAGTTGCCTGCCACCGTCGCGAAACAGGAAGTCGTCGCCGTTGGCGAGCTTCGGGCGCCCGCGGCTCGCATAGGGCGCCGTCGCGTAGACGCGCTCGCTCAACGCATCATCGAAGTAGAGCTGCGAGGTGAACTCGGCGCTGCGCGGCGTGTCGGCGGTGCGGACCTTGAAGTGCACGTGGACCGCGCGTCCCGGATACCAGCCCGGATAGATGGTCAGAAACCGCGCCGTCCCCGCCGCGTCGGTCTTCTGGAAGCCGCGCAGGAATGCGTCGCCGGCTTTCGGCGCGCGCGTGTCGCGCACCGACGAATAATCGCCGGCCGCGTCGCAATGCCAGATGTGGACTTCCGCGCCGGCGAGTGGCGCGCAAGCCGACGCGCCCACCCGGGAGACGCGGAAGGCAAGCCGTAGCGGCACTCCCGCCTTGACCGCGCCGGTGGAGGGGTCGATGCGCAGATCCGATCGCTCCAGGTCACGCTCGACAAAAAACGGGCCTTCGGTCTGCCGCGGGCGGACGACGCATGCCGGAAGATCGGCCGTTGCCGCCGCGCCGTGCCGTGCCGCGAGCAGCGCTGCGCCCGACGCGCCGAGCATCGCCAACGCCCGGCGGCGAGCGAGCAGTCGTCCTGTCGTCAGTGCATCGTCCATCGAGACTCGATCTCCCGAGCGGCGCGCTATTTTTTCCTGAGATCCGCGTTGCCGGGCGCGGTGATCTCCGCGCGTATTTCGCGCAGCTTGGCCTTGAGCCGGGCGGAGTTCTCGCTGCCCATGCGCATCATGATCTTCTGGCCGGCCGAGCGCGATTCGAGCTCCGGGTCCGAATACACGTACAAGCCCTTCGGCTGCGCGAGCGCCGGCGGCGCTGTCAGTTCGGGCGCGGCGAGCAGATCGTCGATTGCCTGCACCAGACGGTCGTTGAAATACCCGTTCGGGTAGCCGAGCGCGCGGTAGTCCTGCTGCATCAGCGGGTAGAAGTGGACGTAGATTCCGGCCAGCGTCTTCGCATCGACCGCATCGACAAGCCGCACATACGGCGTGTATCGCGCCGCATTGTCGGCGCCGAGCGCCAGCGCTTCGTCGCTGCCGGTGGTGACGAACGCGCCGCCCGGCGGCTTGACCGGCAGGTAGCGCAGCGGCAGCGTCTTGCGCGGCAGATTGTCCACCGTCGTGACAAAACGGTGCACGATCGTATCCTCGTAAAATATCCGTCCCAGCGTCGCCGAGCCGAACAGATCGGCGAGCGTGTTCTGCATCGTGGTGTCGCTGACCATCAGCGCCGGCAGCGGCTTCTGCTCGACCGACGGCGGTGCGGCCCCTCGCGCCTGTTCGATCGGATGACTGATCGGGGGTGTCGCGTCCGCCGTCGGCGGCGCCACCTGTGCCGGTGCGTCGGCGTTCGGTGGGATCGCTTCGTTCGACTGGTTTCTCTGCCAGAGGAAATAGGCCAATGCCGCCAGCACAACGAGCGCGACCACGACCCAGACCAAGCGCGCTCCACCGTCCCGGCGTGGCGCGCGAATCGGCCGCGCATCCGCGTCGGCGGCGAGTGTCGGCCGATCGCCGGTCGAATGGTCGGCCGGATCAAGCCGATGTGCTTCGTCCATCGCCGATCGAGACGCCATGATCATGCTCCCATTGTAGACGGATGTTCGGTGCCGCATCGGCCGGCGCCATTGCTTTGGTCCGCAAGCCGCGGG
>DASYJB010000105.1:0-3290 GCA_035996965.1 Casimicrobiaceae bacterium
ACATCGAAGGCGTGTGGATCGATCCGGTAATCGCGCAGGTGATAATCACGCTGCGACTCTGTCTTGCTGCCATCGCTGACCTCCTCATTCGGAATCCGGTTGCTCGCGCTTGTGCGCGACCAGCGCCATCAGGCGCCGGTCGCGCCATCGGGTTCTTGCTTCCCTGACCTCGGGCGAGCGCGGCTCGCCGATGGCGGCGCCGACCTTGGCCGAATTGTCCGCGTCCCACACTTCGGGCCCGGCCGGGTCGGCGGCCAGGCGGCGGTAGAAGTCGCCGTAACGCGCGCAGTAATCGGCCACGCCGCCGGGCGCGTTCAATTCGATCGTCGCCATCGGCCCGAGGAACGACCAGCGCAGCCCGAGTCCGTCGCGCACCGTCTTGTCGAGGTCGTCGGCGGACACGTAACCCTCGCCGACCAGGCGCATCGCCTCCGACAATAGCGCGCCCTGCAGGCGATTGAGCACAAAGCCGTCGAGCTCGCGCCGCACGACGATCGGGACCTGCCCAACCGACGCGAATAAGCGTTCCGCGCGCGCGATGGTTTCCGGTGCGGTCCATGGCGCGCCGCACAGCTCGACGATCGGCACCAGATGCGGCGGATTGACCGGATGCGCGACCAGGCAGCGCGCACGCCCGGCCAGGCTTTCGGTAAATCGCGATGCCGGAATCGCCGAGGTCGAGCTGGCGAGCACGGCGTCCGGACGGGCGTGACGATCGAGCAGCGCGAAGACCTCGCGCTTGACCTCCACTTGTTCCGGGAGATTCTCCTGCACCCAGTCGGCACCCTCGAGCGCCGACTCGATGTCCACTGCATACTCGATCCGCGCGAGCGCCTCGCGGGGGTCGGCGACAAGGCCGTATTGTTGCTGTTCGTCAAGACTCGCGGCGATGAACGCGCGGGCGTGCGCGAGCTGGCCCGCATTGCTGTCGGTCAGGCGGACCGCCCGCCCTGCCCGCGCGAATACCATCGCCCAGGCGCGGCCGATCAGGCCGGCGCCGATGACTGCTATCGTCTTGTCCATCGCCTCACATCCACAGAACACGCCGCCGCAAGTCGAGATTTTCCCGCAGCTCCGAGGCGGCGCCTTCATAGACGACGCTGCCGCGCTCCAGCACATAAGCATGGTTCGCCAGCGCCAGAACAAGGTCGAGATTATGCTCGACGATGATCATCGTCACCTCGCTTCGCAACTTGTCGAACACCTCGAACAATTCCTCGACGACCGCCGGCGCCAGTCCTTCGAACGGCTCGTCGAGCAGCAGCACGCGGACGTGGCCCGACAGCGCCCGTGCGACCGCCACCATCTGCTGCTCGCCCCCGGAAAGGAAATCGGCCGGGGTGTCGAGCCTCGATTTGAGCTGCGGGAAGAATTCGAGAATCCTGTCGTCGCTCCACGCGAGCCCCGCGCCTTTTTCGCGTCTGAGCCGTCCGAGCTCCAGGTTGTCGCGGACGCTCATTCCGGCGAACAGCCCTCGCCCCTGCGGCACGTAGCCCACGCCCAGCCGCGCGATCGCCGCCGCCGGCCGCCCGGCCAGCTCCTCGCCGCCGAGCAGGATGCTCCCTCCACCGGCGCGCACGATGCCGATGATCGTCTTCAGCAGCGTCGACTTGCCCGCGCCATTGCGACCGAGCAACGCGACGATTTCCTGCTCGTGCGCAACCAGCGAGGCGCGTTGCAGGATGTGGCTCTTGCCGTAGTAGGCATCGACCAGGTCCAGGCTCAGCAATTCCGGACCGGTGCCGCGGCCGGCGTGGCCGTGCGCCCCGGCAACCAACGCGGCGGTGCCGATGCCGATATAGATCTCTTGCACCGCGCGGCTATTGCGCGCTTCGTCGGCGGTGCCGTCGACCAGCACGCGGCCCTCGTTCATCACCGTGACCCGATCGGCCAGCGCGAACACGCGATCGATGTCGTGCTCGACCAGCAACACCGGGATATCACGAGAAATGCGCTTGACCAGGCCGGCGACGCGCTCGCGCTCGGCGGCGGCAAGCCCCGCGAGAGGCTCGTCGAGCAGCAACGCGCGCGGCGCCGAGGCGAGCGCCAGGCCCATGTCGAGCAACCGCTGGCCACCGTAGGAAAGCGCACCCGCTTCGGCCTGTTCGATCCCGGTAAGGCCGAGAAAGCCGATCAGCTCGCGCGTGCGCTGCTGCACCGGCTCGATCGCCGTCGTCGGCGTCCACCCATCCAGGTAAGAGCCATCGCGCGCCTGCACGGCAAGCCGCAGGTTCTCGCCGACCGAGAGCGCCGGAAACAGATTGGTGATCTGAAACGACCGCGCCAATCCCGCCGCGACGATGCGGTGCGGGGGTTGGCCAGTGATGTCGCGGCCGTCGAGCACCACGCTGCCGCGATCGGGCATGAACATCCCCGAAACCAGATTGAACAGCGTCGTCTTGCCCGCGCCGTTGGGCCCGATCAGCGCGTGCAGCGTGCGATCGGCCACCGCGAGGCTTGCTTCCTCGACGGCGTGAATACCGCCGAACGCCTTCGCCAGCCCCCGGGCTTCGAGCACGGTCCCGGCGGGACGCGCAGCCGGCAGAAGGAAGGCCGGCAGCGGCAGACCATGCTCGATCGAGCGCCCCGCCATCGCGGCAGCCTCGACGCTGTGGGGACGCATCGGCGCGGTAAGCCGCCGCCACACGCCGACCAGGCCGGTCGGCGAGAACACGACGAAGGCGACGAACAAAAGGCCGAAAAAAAACAGCCAGTTCGGCGTCCAGATCGAAAGGTATTCGCGAAAGAGAATGTAGAACAGGGCCCCGAGCGCCGGGCCCAGCAGGCTGCGCATGCCCCCGATGATCACCATCGCCAGCAGCTCGCCGGACGAGGAGATCGAGGTCGGATCGGCCGAGGCGAAGCGATGGTGGAACGCAAACAGGACGCCGGCAAAGCCGGTCAGCGTCGCCGATGCCGTATAGGCGATCTGTTTGTAGCGCTGCGTCGCATAACCGATGAACTGCGCGCGCTGCTCGTTCTCGCGAATCGCGAGCAGCACGCTGCCGATCGGCGACGCGTGAAAGCGCGCCAGCGCCTGAACGACAAGCAGGCCGAAGCCCGCGACCAAGACGTAGTAGACCCACGGATTCTCCAGATCGACGCCGAGCCAGACCGCGCGAGTCACCCCGCCGAGACCGTTCTCGCCGCCGGTGAACGCTGTCCAGCGAAATGCCACCGCATAGGTCAGCGCCGAGAATGCCAGCGTAAGCAGCGAAAAGTAAACGCCGCGACGGCGCAGCACCAGGAAACCGATGAGCACCGAGGCGACGAGCAGGAAGCCCAGCGCG
>DASYJB010000106.1:0-8607 GCA_035996965.1 Casimicrobiaceae bacterium
GTGGCGCGCCAGGACCAAAAGCGACGGCAGATTCGACGTCGATCGCAGTTCGGGGACGTCGTACGCCGCCGCGCATGTCACCGGGATCGGAGCGTTGTGGCTTGCGCACCACGGGCGCGCAAACCTGGTGATGAAATACGGCACCGCGCGGATCGCGTCGGTATTCAAGGAAATGCTGACCACCGCCGGCCACGCGGGCACGCCGCTGCCGTGGCCGACGACTGCGCTGGGCGCAGGCATCGCCAACGCGCAATCGCTGCTCGAGGCGGCGCTGCCTGCCACCGTCCACGCATCCGGCATGGCGCTGCGCGCCGGAGGCAGGACGCCGGTCGAAAACGATTTCGATCGGATCGCGTCGTACTTTCCGCGCGCGGAACCGGCGCGCGTCCGCGCCTGGCTGCTTGGAATGTTCGGCGTGAAGGAACGCGAGCTCGCCGCCACGCTCGCCGCGTTCGCCGACGAAATCGCATTCCATCTCGCCGCCGATCCCAACGCGTATGCCGCGACGCACGCCGCGCTCGCCGGGCGCCGCGGTGCGGTTGCGCTTCGTCCAGCCAGGCTGCTGCGGCGAGCCTCCCCCAGCCTGAAGCGACAACTCGCGTAAGCGGAAACCTTCCATCAGGAGTTCAGCCGTGACTATTCTCTTCATCCCGAATGATCCGGAAGCGAAAAAATCGCCGCCCGCACGCAGGATCGCGCCGGCGGCCGCACGCAGGGCGGGCAAGACCGCCTTCGACTTCGGCGCGCTGCCGCAGCTCAAAGTGTGGCCGGCGGACAGCCCGGAGTTCCTGGTGTGGCAGTGCCGCGAGGCGGTAATGCGCGCGCTCGCCATGTGGGAAAAGATCGCCGGGCCGCTCAAGCATTGGCAGGGGAGCACGCAACGGAAGAAGTTGAAGGTCAACATCGACGAGGGCTCGGATCTCAATGCTTATTACGACAGGCAATCGCTCGGGTACTATCATTTCAGGAGCAAGACGACCAAGGTGCTGCGACGATTCGCCGCGAGCACCGATGTCGTCTCGCACGAGTGCGGACACGCGCTGCTCGACGCGGTCCGGCCCGAGCTCTGGGACAGCAACTTTCCCGAGCCCAACGCATTCCACGAGGCGTTCGGCGACTGCGTCGCGCTGCTGACCGCGCTCGCCGATCTCGAAACGCGCAAGGCCTTGCTCAAGCAGGCGCCCAAGCTCGCCAGCGCCAATTTTGTCGAGACGCTGATCGAATCGCTGGCGAACGGGCTGCGCGATTTCGACGCCACCCATAACGGCGCCAAGCCTCGGCATGCCCGAAACACCTACCAGTGGGTCATCCCGAGCACGCTGCCCGACGACGGCGGACCGGGCGTGCTGATCAACGAGATCCACAGCTTCGGCCAGGTCTTCGTCGGATGTTTCTACGACGTCATTCGCAATATGTTTGCGCAGTCGCCGAAGAAGGACGCGAAAGCGCTATCGGACGCTGCGAGCAAAGCCGGCAAGCTCCTGGTGCGCGCAGCGGTCAAGGCGCAGCACACGCCGCGTTTTTACCAGGCGGTGGGCCGCGCGATGTCGCTCGAAGACGAGCACCTTCATGCCGGCAAGCATCGCGACGCTATCCGCGACGCATTCAAGAGGCATGGGATTCTTCTGGGCAGCGACGCCGTTCTCGCGCCGCGATCTGCGCTGCGAGGCAAGCCGTCGGCCAGGAAGGGCAAGGCGGCGGCACCGGTGGCCAAGGCGACGCTGGACGATCTCAAGGCACGGCTCGGGGTTTCGCCGCGGACCGCGTTGCGCGTGCGAACGTTCGATCTCGGCGGTCAGCGCGTGGCCGAAGCGAGCCACCAGCGCGAAGTCTCGCTCAAAGGTCTCAGTCCGAAGCTTGCCAAGGTCGTGGCGCTGGGGACCGAGCCGGCGCTGATCGGACATACCAATCGCCATGCTGCGGTGTTCGGCGCTCTGCCCGACAAGCAGGCAACCGAGGACGAGGTTCGCGCCTTCGTCGGAAGCCTGGTGCGGCGCGGCGCGATCGCATATGACGCCAAGTCGGCGGCGAAACCCGGCCGACACGGCGCGATCGCCAGTCCGCACGGCACGGCGACGCACGCGGTCGTGCGCATCGATGGTCAGCTGGTGTTGCGGCGCCTGCGCTTTGCCTGCGGCTGCAGGCCGGGGCCCTAGGGCATCAGACGGCGGAGAACCGTTTGCGCTTGACGCGCTTCGCTCCCGACGGGGCGATCGTGAGTCGGTGCGTTGCTCCCGCCGGCAGCGGTCCCTTCCCGGCGACCGCCTGGCCGTTCTTTTCCAGACTGCGGATGAACGACGCCTCTTCCTGTTGCGGCGTCGGAGCGGGGGACTTGAGTGCCTTGCGCTGGCGCGATGTCATGCGACTAGGATACGCCCGCCGAGCGTGAAGTTCCAACGCGTCGGACGTCCCCGTTCGTTTTAGAATCCTACGCGCGCCTTCCGCCCGCAGAGCTTTTTAGCGTCGATGTCCTCGGGCACCAGGTAGTCGCGATTGGCGAGCTGGGCCGTGCCGAATGCGTCGAGCAGCAGCTTGCGCATGTCGCGCGCAGGCACCGCGGCCAGCCGCTCGAGCACCGACTCGGTCGGCTCGGGCGGGAACGGCCACCGATGCGCGTCCAGAATCTCGTGATAAACGGCCAGCGCGATCGTGCGGGCCCCTGCCGCATCGGGCCGGTCGATCGCATACACGTTCATTCGATTGAGGATCGGCTCGGGAATCATCGACTCGTCGTTCGCGGTGGCGATCCAGAGGATGTGCGAGGCATCCATGTCGACATCGATGAACTCGTCCTTGAAATGCGCCGCGGTGTCGCGCTCGAGCAGCGTATACAGCGCGCCCATCGGGTCATAACGCGAATCGCCGCCGGCCTTGTCGATCTCGTCGAGCACGACCACCGGATTGGCAAATTCACCATCGATCAGGGTGTGCGCGACCTTGCCCGGCCGCGCGTTGTTCCATTGCGCCGACGCGCCGGTGAGGATCCAGCCGGCAGTCAGCGAGCTCATCGAGACGAACTCGAACCCGGTACCCAGCGCCTGGGCCAGCTTTTTCGCGAAATAGGTCTTGCCGAGGCCGGGCTCGCCCAGCAACAGCAGCGGCGTGAACTGCACCGCTTCGTTGCCGGCGATGGCCAGCGCCAGATATTTGCGCAGATCGTCGACGACGTTGCCGAAATTCGGCGATGTCTCGTGCAACTCGTCGACTGCCGCCGCGGTCGACGGCTTGATGATGTACCGCGAGCCGCCGAGCTCGCGCATCCGGTCGTACCAGCTTTTCAGTCCTTCATTGCGCCGGGCTGCGCCGTCCTCGGCCGCCCGGTCGACTTCGGCGACCGAGTAGATCGATTGCAGGTCCGCGAGCGCAATGACGGAATCCATGGTGGTTATCTGACCTCCGTGATTAACCACATGCACTAACCGTGCCACCGAAAACAGCCACGCCCCGATTCCTGCAGCATCCTCCAGCGGGTCTTGTCCGCTTCGGGGACTCTACTCTCAAGCGGCCGCCGGGATCAAATAGATATTGCGATGCAATGCACGCACGGCGGGTAGGCCGGAATCGCGCGAAACTCGACGGGCGCGCGACGATGAGGCACGATAGCGCCCCGGGAAGAGGCGCCGGGGGCCGCGCGCCACCAGCCGCAAAGCGCGACTTATTTGCGTTTCTGATAGGTGCCCAGCAAAACCGCTTGGGCGAGGACGTGTCCCTGCATCGCCTTTTCCAGCGCCGCCTTGTCGGCGCGCTGCAGGTCGGATAGCACGGTATCGAGAGCGTAGAGCTTGTGGAAGTAACGATGCCGGCCGATCGGCGGACAGGGGCCGCCGTAGCCCGTGCGCTTCCAGTCGTTGATGCCCTCGCGCGTGCCAGCCGGCAGCGCCGACGACCGTACCGCTTCCGGGAGGCCCTCCGCAGTGGGCGGGATAGCGTAGAGCACCCAGTGCACCCAGGTCATTTTGGGGGCGGCGGGATCGGGCGCGTCCGGATCGTCGACGATCAGCGCCAGGCTCATGGTGCCCGCAGGCACGCCGCTCCAGGCGAGCGGCGGCGAGACGTCCTTGCCCTCGCAGGTATGGAGCGAGGGTATTTCAGCGTTGTGCGCGAACGCGGTCGAACTGATCGTCAGGCTCATTGATGTCTCCTCTTTCGAAGCTCTGATCGTACGCCGACCGATAGCGTTCACTGCCGCGAGTGCGAACGTGCGCTACAAACTGCCCACTGGCGCGCTTTCTTACAATCAGCCCGGGGCAAATCGACAATGGAATACTAAGATCCTGATTCGCAAGCGGTGGCTCGGACGTTGCTAATTCAAACGCATCCGCTTGGGCCGGCGTTGCGCTTGGCCGGGCGGACGCGACGAGTCGCGCGAGGAGAGCGAAAATCAAAGCACTATTGGATCCGGTCGCGCCTGGGGCAAGGGGGCAGCTGCGGCCGACGATATACCCGGGTGGAAATCATTATCTGGGCCTGGAAGATCAGCGCGCGTTCACGACAGCGGTCGCCCGGCAGGGTTATTGGCCCGACGAGTTCCTGCTCGACGTCAAGCGCCTGCCAGGCAAGCGGCCGGCGCATGCGCCGACGGCAACGCTGTCGATTACCGTCTGGCACCTTCCGACCGGGCGCGGCGCCACCTACCTCGGCGGTCCGGGCAGGGTCTGGGTCGCCGAGTTTCTGGTCGATCTTATGGGCGGGACGTTCGGCTAGTTCGTCCTCGTACCGCTCCGGCGTCGCGCCGCTTACAGCGGTGGTTTGATCCCGTCCTTGCTTACCTGGACGCGCGCCGCGCTCAAGCTCTGGTCGTCTGCGCCCTGCGCGACGGTGAACACATATTCGCCGGCGGCGAGGTCGCTGCGGCTGCCGGGAACCGCGCGCACCAGCGCCGCGTTTTCGGGGACGGCGACTTTCTGCGTCTTTCCCTGGAATTGCAAGGTCAGCTCGCGATTGCCGGTGCCGGCGACGATTGCGGTGACGACACTGGCATTGGTCATCGTCGATCCCGGCTGAAGGTCCCACGGGCCTTGTCCCTCGGGAACGCCAGGCGGAAGGTAATGCACTTCGACCGCCACCGGAACGCCGTCCGTACCGGGCATCGATGTCACGCCGAGCTTGTCCCCGGGCTTGATGTCCTCGAATCGAATCGCCTTGGCGACGAAAACGGTGACGTTGTCGGCCAGCGTGATTTTCAGATCGCGTGCTTCGCGGGACTTGACCGAAAGAACATTGCCGTCGCTGGCGGTGATCGTGCCGCGCACGCGGACGCTGGTCTGGGCCTGCGCCGCGGTTACGGCGAGCAACACACCCGCCGTCAAGACTACCCACTGCCGCAGGCTCATCGCGCTTTCTCCTGGTTGAGGGGCTGGTGCGCTCTAGTTCCGAACCTGCCGGCTAACAGCGCTCGGCAGCCATTTCTTCCATTCGAAACGTCACTGCTTCTGAGCGACGACGCGCCCCTGAGCGTTGACAAAGACGTGGTATCGATTGCCATCCTGGCACGATGCGATGTAGTCGTTGTCGCCCAGCGTCCTGACTTCGGTAACCTGGCCGCAGGGCAGGCCCTGCAGCGCGATCACCGCCGTCAGGTCTTTCTTGACCGTCGCATCGTCGGCGGCCGCCGCGTTTGCGGCGAGCGCCGCCGCGACCGCCAGCGTCGCCAGGCTTGCTCGTGTGTTCATCGTTGCTCAGCCTCCATCGAGCGATGCAAATTTTGTTCGGTCGGAAAGAATGCCCCAGATCGCCTCGCGCGACGCGACGATCGCCGCCGCCAGCGTCGGATCGCTATCCTGCAGCAGCGAGAGCAGCTTGAGGACCAGGAGATCGAACGGGCGCCGAAGCTCCGCCAGCGTTATCTTGAGCTTGCCCTGGTAGAACGCGCGGAACTGGCTTAGCAAGTCGTCGACCTGGTTCTTGATCGAAAGCTTGGTCATCACGCCGATGGCCTTGGTTTCCTTGAGCTCGGTCTCCAGCGTCTTGAGATCCAGCGGCGGCGCCGCCGCTTTCGCAACCGGGGCGGCAGGGGCTGCCTTGGCGGATGGGGGCGCAGCTGCCGCAGGCTTGGCCGGCGCCTTGGCTTCCGGCGCGGCGGGCTTGGCTGCAGGCTTCGCTGCAGCCTGGTCGGGTGCGGGCGGCACAGCGGCGGGTTGCGACGGCGGTGCAGTGGCGGCAGGCGCCGCCGGTGCGGCGGTTTGGCTGCCGCCTGCCGCATCGGGCGCGGGCGGCGCGGTCGGCGCAACAGCTGCGGCGGCCGGCGCCGGCGGTGGGGCTGATTGCTTTACGCCCGCACACCCGGCGGCGACAAGCGCGGCCAGCAGCGCCGCGACGATTGCACGATGGCCGCCTGAAAAATTCATCGGCAGATCAGCCGAGCGGCCGCACGCCGATCCAGCGCTCGTGCAAATAGAAGGCGAATACCGCCCAGGCGGCGACGCCTATCGCGATGGCGATCGCATCGCGCGCTGCAGTGCCCGCCGGGTAGACGGTTCCCGCGACGCGATCCCGGCGTCGCGATGCGGCGAAATCGACGATCGCCCAGACGAGAAAGCTGCCAAACAGCACGACGTCGGCCAGCGTGCCGTTGGCGATCAGATGGCCGAACGCCCAGGATTTGACGCCGAGGATCATCGGATGATGGAGCGCGCTCTTGATGCGCGTACCGCGCACATACGCCGCCACGACCAGGACGAATGCGATCAGCACGAATAGCGCCGCCGGATAGTGCGTCCATGACGGCGGCTGCCAGAGCACGATCGTGGCGGCACGCGCCCGTCCGTAACCCCAGATCAGCAGCACGAATCCCGCGATCGACACCAGCGAGTACAGGCCCTTCCACGGGCCTTCGCCGATACGGGCGATCTGCGCGCCCCGCCAGGAATCGGCGAATATGCGCAGTGAATGCGCGCCGAGAAACACGATCAGGCCGAGGATCAGAAGGCTCATCGCTTTAGTTTCCCTCAGTTTCCCTCAGTTTCCTTGGGTCTTGCTTGGTATCGAAGGCAAGCTGCGGTCATTATCCATCCTTGACCGTGCGTTTGTCGCGGCCCCCGCCGGCGGTATACACCGCCTCCGGCTTCCGTTCCGGGGCCGGCCGAACGTCGATTCGGTGCGAAAGCTTGACGCGGGAACGCCGGCGCCGGAGTCTTCATCCAATGTGCAAGGACCGATGGCGCCAATGAAAACGACCAGCCTTGCCCCCGGCGCAGCCGATGCGCTTGACGACGACGTCGAGCTCGCCCGCCGCGTCGGCTGCCGCGACGAGCCTGCGTTCGAGCTCTTGATGCGGCGCCACAACCAGATGCTCTACCGCATCGCGCGGGCGATCCTGCGCGACGACAGCGAAGCCGAAGATGCGGTCCAGGATGCCTATCTCGCTGCGTTTCGCAACATCGCGGGTTTTCGCGGCGGCTCGCGCTTGTCGACATGGCTTGCCCGCATCGTCATCAACGAATCGTATGGGCTTTTGCGCAAGCGCAAGCGTGCGGGTGTCGTGCTGCCGTTCGATCGGGGCGCCGATGTGTGGAGCGCCGGCGAGCGCGATGCCGAGGAGGGCGCCATGACCGGAACCGACGCCGAGCAGCCCGATGCCGCCGCGAGCCGCGGCGAAGTGCGCCGCCTGCTGGAACGCAACATCGATGCGCTGCCGGACCAGTTCCGGACGGCGTTCATCTTGCGCGAAGTCGAGGAGATGTCGGTCGACGAGGCAGCCGCATGTCTCGGCGTGCCCGCGGCGACCGTGCGCACCCGGACATTTCGCGCGCGGGCGCTGCTGCGCGAAGCGATGGCGCGCGAAGTCGACGTCGCCACCGTACACGCATTTGGATTTGCCGGCGAGCGCTGCGACCGTATCGTCGCCCGCGTGCTCGCGCGCTGGCGCGACCAGGGCTGATCGATTTTCCCCGACGCATCCGGCCGGGGCCGCCGCACGTATAGCCCAAAGCAGGGCAATGGTTCACTCTCTGGAGATCGTCATGAAGAACCTCGGTATCGTAGTTGCAAGCGCCCTACTCCTGGCGGCCGGCGGCGTCGCCGCGCAGGCTCCGAACGATGCGCAGATTGCGCACATCGTGGTCACCGCGAACCAGGTCGACATCGACGCCGGCAAGCTGGCGGAGACGATGGGCAGCACCAAGGAGGTCAAGGACTTCGGCAAGCAGATGGTCACCGACCATAGCGGCGTCAACAAGCAGGCGGTCGCCCTGGTCACCAAGCTCAAGGTCACGCCGGAAGACAATCCGACCAGCCAGAGCCTGAAGTCCGGCGGCGAAGAGAACCTGAAGAACCTGAAGACACTCAAGGGCAAGGCGTTCGACAAGGCCTACATCGACCACGAAGTCGCCTACCACCAACAGGTTCTGGACGCTGTCGACAAGACGCTGCTGCCGAGCGCCAAGAACGAGGAGTTGAAGGCGCTGATCACCAAGGTCCGGCCGGCGTTCGTCGCGCATCTGGAGCACGCCAAGATGCTGCAGTCCAAGATGTGAGGACCCGCACGCAGCGGTTCGCGCTCGCGCTTGTCTGCGCGGGCGCGCTGCTCCCGTCCGCCGCAGTTTTCGCCGCCGGTGCGGCGGCCGACGCGAGCGCCGGCAAGCCGGCGACGCATCGCGTCGTCATCGA
>DASYJB010000107.1:0-20344 GCA_035996965.1 Casimicrobiaceae bacterium
GGCGCGACCGCGGCGTGCTCAGGAGTGCGCCGCCGCGACCTTGGCCGCTTCGGCAAACATCAACAGCGGTTTGCCGTCGTTGTTGATCGTCGCCTCGTCGACAATGACGCGGGACAGATTGGCCTGCGAGGGCAGGTCGTACATGACGTCGAGCAGCACCTGCTCCAGGATCGAGCGAAGGCCGCGTGCGCCGGTCTTGCGGGCGAGCGCCCTGCTGGCAATGGCACGCAGCGCAGGCTCGCGAACTTCGAGCTCGACGCCTTCCATGCGAAACATCTTCTGATACTGCTTGATCAACGCATTCTTCGGCTCGACCAGAATTTGGATCAGCGCCGCGTCGTCGAGTTCCTCGAGCGTGGCGACGACCGGCAGCCGGCCGACGAATTCGGGGATCAGGCCGAACTTGATCAGGTCCTCCGGCTCGGTCTCGCGCAGCAGGATGCTGATGTTCTTGCGATCGTCGGGGCTCGCGACCTCCGCGCCGAATCCGATACCGGTCTTGGCCGTGCGCTGGCGGATGATCTTCTCCAGCCCGTCGAAAGCGCCGCCGCAGACGAACAGTATGTTGGTCGTATCGACCTGGACGAACTCCTGATTCGGATGCTTGCGCCCGCCCTGCGGGGGAACCGAGGCGATCGTGCCTTCGATCAGCTTGAGCAGCGCCTGCTGCACGCCTTCGCCCGAGACGTCGCGCGTGATCGAGGGGTTGTCGCTCTTGCGCGAAATCTTGTCGATCTCATCGATATAGACGATGCCGCGCTGTGCCTTGTCGATGTCGTAGTCGCACTTCTGCAGCAGCTTCTGGATAATGTTCTCGACGTCCTCGCCGACGTATCCTGCCTCGGTCAACGTCGTCGCATCGGCGATGACAAAAGGCACGTCGAGAAGGCGCGCCAGCGTCTGGGCCAGCAGCGTCTTACCCGAGCCCGTGGGGCCGATCAGCAGGATGTTGCTCTTGGCGAGCTCGACATCGTCTTCCTTGACGCTGGTTTCGAGACGCTTGTAGTGGTTGTAGACTGCAACCGACAGGATTTTCTTCGCAAACTCCTGACCGATCACGTATTGGTCGAGGATCTGCCGGATCTCATGCGGCGTCGGCAGCTTGTTCTTGTCGGTGCGGGTCGCGTCGGCGGTCGCGCCCTCTTCCCGGATGATGTCGTTGCAAAGCTCGATGCACTCGTCGCAAATGAACACCGACGGACCGGCGATAAGCTTCCTCACCTCATGCTGGCTCTTGCCGCAGAAGGAACAGTAAAGCAGCTTGTCGCCGGTCGCTTTTTCCGCCATTCACCCGCCTTTATCGCCCCGTCAGCTGCGGAGCCGTATCCGACGGCGCCCGCGGGGCGTTTACACTGTACCCGGCCTAAGCCCGGCTCTGCAACACTTTATCGATCAGCCCGTAGGCCAGGGACTCGTCCGCCGTCAGGAAATTGTCTCGCTCGGTGTCCTTCTCGATCTGCCCGATCGGGTTGCCTGTATGCTCGGCCAGCAAGCGGTTCAGCCGCTCACGCAGGCTCAGGATGTACTTGGCGTGGATCGCAATATCCGATGCCTGGCCCTGGAAGCCGCCCAGCGGCTGGTGGATCAGGACGGTCGAATTGGGCAGCGCGAAGCGCTTGCCCTTCGCGCCTGCCGCCAGCAAAAAAGCGCCCATGCTGGCTGCCATGCCGACACACAGCGTCGACACGTCGGGCTTGATGAACTGCATCGTGTCGTAGATCGCCATCCCGGCCGAAATCGATCCGCCCGGCGAATTGATGTAAAAATTGATGTCCTTGTCGGGATTCTCGGACTCGAGGAACAGCATCTGCGCGACGACCAGATTCGCCGTCGCGTCGTCGACCGGCCCGATCAGGAATATGACGCGCTCCTTCAGCAGTCGCGAGTAGATATCGTAGGCCCGTTCTCCCCGCCCGCTCTGCTCGATCACCATCGGGATCAAGCCCAGCGCCTTCGGTTCCTGCCACCTGCCTGCACTCGTCATCGGTTTGCCTGTCGTCGATTGGAAGGTGTCGTCCGCACCGCGCGTTCAGCGCGACGGCGGCTCCATCAGTGTCGCGAAGCTCGTCGGTCGGTCTTCGACGCGAGCGCGTTGCAGCGCCCAGTCAACGACGTTTTGTTCGACTGCCTGCGCTTCGAATTCGTTCAGCCGCCCGGGTTTTTCGTAGTGCCAGCGCACTACCGCCTCCGGTTGCTCGTAGGCCTGCGCCGCCTCGCGCACCAGCGCCAGCACCTGCTCGGGCTTGGGCGCCAGCTGGTAGACCCTGGTGATCTCGTTGACGATCAGACCGTAGGTCACCCGCTCCTCGGCCTGAGGGCGAAAGGTGTCTGCCGAGAGCTGCATGTCTTCCGCCTTGACGCCCCGGCTCTGCAGGTCGGCGACCGCCCGCTCGAGCAGACGCTGCGCTTCCAGTTCGATCAGCGATCTCGGCACGATAAGGTCCGACGTCGATTTGAGCGCGCGCAGGACCTGCTCGCGAAGCACGCCTTCGATCTTGCGCTTGAGCTCGAGCGCGAGATTGGCCGCTATTTCGGCGCGCAACTCTTCGGCGCTGCCGCTGGCGATGCCGAATTTGACTGCGAACTCGGAATCGACTTGAGGAAGCCTGGGCTCGCTGACCGATTGCACGGTCATCGTGAATTCCGCCGCTTTTCCGGCGACTTCCTTGCCATGGTAGTCGGCGGGGAAAGTCAGGCCGAAGGTCTTTGTTTCACCGGCTGCCATCCCGGTCAGTGCGTTCTCGAACTCCGGCAGCATGCGGCCTTCGCCGATGACGATCGGAAAGTCCTTGGCCTGGCCCCCGGGAAACGCCACGCCGGCTATCGTGCCGGTGAAATCGACGACCGCGCGGTCGCCGTGACCGGCCGGTCGCGCGACCCCCTCGTAGCGGACGTTCTGCTGACGCAGGATCTCTATCGTCCGGTCGACGTCGGTGGAGGCTACTTCCGACACCGGACGCTCGATCGTGACGCCGGACAATTCGCCGAGCTTGATTTCCGGATAAACCTCGAAAACAGCGGAGAACTCGAGCTGATCCCCGGCCGCGGCCTCCTTCGGCTCGATCCTTGGATAGCCGGCCACGCGCAGGTTCTGCTCGCGAATGGCGTCGTTGAGGCTCGCCTGGACCGTGTCCGAGATCACATCGGAGCGCACTTGCGGGCCGTATTGCTGCGCCACCATCTTCAGTGGAACCTTGCCCGGACGAAAACCCGCGATCTTGACCGTCTTCGCAAGGCGCGCCAGCCGCTTGTGCACTTCGCCGTCGATCTGTTCCAGCGGCACGGCCACATTAAGCCGGCGCTCGAGCTGGCCCAGCGTTTCCAGTGTCGTTTGCATACCCGATGATTCCTTGCTAGCCTTAATTGTTTTCGTGGTGCGAAAGGAGAGACTCGAACTCTCACGCCTTTCGGCTCCGGCTCCTAAGGCCGGCGCGTCTACCAATTCCGCCACTTTCGCAGCCGGTTTCGCGAAACGCGCCAGTATAGCCGAAAAGTCCCACCCCCGCCACGCGAAAGACTCCGGCCGGCGCCGTGTTTTCCGGAACAATTGTGGACGCTCTCGTGCAACAAGCTCCGATCGCCGTGCCTGTCAGCCACTACGAAAATTTTCCCGTCGCGTCATGGGTCGGCCCCCCGGCGCTTCGCGCGGCGATTTCGGCGATCTATGGTTTCGCCCGCGGCGCCGATGACATCGCCGACGAGGGGGACGATCCGCCGGCTGTCCGCCTCGCCGGCCTCGACCGTTATGCAAGGATGCTCGACGGCATCGAGATAGCGTCCGATGCGCGCGTAGAACCGGCCGGACCGCCGTTCGAGGCGCTGGCCGCGGCGATACGCCGCCACGCGCTTCCGATTGCGCCGTTTCGCGAGCTCTTGTCGGCGTTCCGCCAGGACGTGACCAAGCCGCGGTACATGGACATCGACGAGCTTTTCGACTATTGCCGGCGCTCGGCCAACCCGATCGGTCGCCTGCTGCTCCATCTGTACGGCGTCTCCGCCGAGGTCGAGCTCGGCCGCGCCGATGCGATCTGCACCGGATTGCAACTGGCCAATTTCTGGCAGGACATAGCACTCGACTGGGCGAAGGGACGCGTCTACCTGCCGGCCGACGACATGGCGCGCTTCAGCGTCAGCGAGCGGCAGATCGCCGACGGCATTGCCGACGAGCGCTGGCGCCGCCTGATGGCATTCGAGGTAGCGCGGACGCGCGACCTGCTCCGCTCGGGACTGCCGCTAGCCAGCGCGTTGCCGCTGCGCGCGCGGCTCGAGCTGAAGATGGTCGTCGCAGGCGGCTTGCGCATTCTGCGGGCAATCGACCGCGCGCAGGGAGACGTCTTCCGCCGCCGTCCGGTATTGCGCCGGCGAGACTGGGCGATGATGTTTGCGGCGACGCTGGCAGGTTAGGTTAGAGATGGAGCCCGACGTCTACTGCCAGCAGAAGGCCGCGCAAAGCGGCTCGAGCTTCTATCGGAGTTTTCGCTTTCTGCCGGCGGCTCGCCGCCGCGCGATCACCGCGCTGTATGCGTTCTGCCGCGAAGTCGATGACGTGGTCGATGACACCACCGATGTCGGCGTGGCGCGCATCAAGCTTGCCTGGTGGCGCGGCCAGGTGTCGGCGATCTTCGGCGGCGCACCGCAGCACCCGGTCGCGCAGGCCTTGCGGCCGGTCGTCGTGGAATTCGCGCTCGAGGAAGCGCAGTTGCAGGCTGTCATCGACGGCATGACGATGGATCTCGAGCAGCAGCGCTACCTGGACTTTGCGATGCTCGAGCGCTACTGCGACCTGGTCGCCGGCGGTGTCGGACTGATGTCGGCGGAAATATTCGGTTATTCCGATCCGGCGACGCGCGCTTACGCTCGCGACCTCGGCATCGCATTCCAGCTGACGAACATCATTCGCGACGTCGGCGAGGACGCCCGCCGCGGTCGGATCTATCTGCCGCAGGACGAGCTCGACCGCTTCGGCGTCAGCGCGGCCGACATACTCGACGCACGCCACACGCCCGGCTTTGTCGCGCTGATGCGTTTCCAGGTCGCGCGTGCGCGCGCCATTTACGAGCGGGCGCTCGGGGCCCTGCCCGCCGCCGACCGTCGCGCGCAGCGTCCCGGTCTGATCATGGCGGCCACCTATCGCGCGCTGCTCAAGGCGATCGAGCGCAACGATTTTCAGGTCCTCGACCGCCGCGTCGCGCTCTCACCGGTGCGCAAGGCCTGGATCGCCTGGACGACGTCCTGGTCGTATTAGTGGCGGAGCGAATCGCGGTCATCGGTGGCGGTTACGCGGGCTTTGCGGCGGCGGTGACGCTCGCCAAAGCGGGGCGCGCAGTCACGGTGTTCGAGGCCGCGCAGACACTGGGCGGCCGAGCCCGTCGAATCGAAGCCTACGAGGTCGTCGTCGACAACGGCGAGCACATGTTGCTCGGCGCATACACCGAGCTCCTCGCGCTGCTGCGCACCGTGCACGGCCCCGGCGCCGAGCGCGATCTGCTCGATCGGCGGCGGCTGTGCCTGGCCGAGCCCGGCGTGTTCCGCCTGGCCGCGCCGCGGCTGCCCGCACCCTGGCATCTCGGGGTGGCGCTGTTGCGCGCGCAGGGCCTCACTTGGCCCGAGCGCCGCGCAACGCTCGCGTTCGTCCGTCGACTGCGGCGCGACCGGTATCGCTGTTCGCCGGCATTGACGGTGGCAGAGCTCCTCGGTGGGCAGCCTCAGGCGTCGATACGAAACCTGTGGGAGCCGCTGTGCCTCGCCGCGCTCAATACGCCGCTGGCAGTCGCGTCGGCGCAGATCTTCCTCAACGTGCTGGCCGCCGCGTTCGCCCGCAAGGCCCATGATTCGGACACGCTGATGCCGCGGGTCGACCTGTCGTCTCTGTTTCCCGATGCGGCAGCCGCCTACGTCGTCGACCGCGGCGGCTCGATCCGCAAGGGTACGACCGTGACCGGCGTCGCACCGCACGGCGACCATGTCGTGTTGCGCAGCGGCTATACCGACGAGTCATTCGACGACGCAGTCGTCGCCGTTGGACCGCACCAGCTCGGCCATCTGCTGGGCGGCGCGATCGAATCGCCCGAGGCCGCCCATGCGGTCGCGTGTGTCGAGCAGTTCGCCTACGAGCCGATTGTCACCGCGTATCTGAAATACGATCGTCCGCTGAAGCTCGCGCAACCGATGCAGAAGCTCGCCGGCACGCCGGGGCAATGGCTGTTCGATCGCGGACAACTCGAAGGTCCGGAAGGTCTGGCTGCCGTCGTGATCAGCACCGAGCAGCCCGGCGCACGCCAGGATCACGCGGCGCTGCTGCGCGCGATCGACGATCAGCTGCGCCGCCTGCTACCGGGCCTGCCGCCGCCGGCGTGGCTCAAGGTGATCGCCGAGCGGCGTGCGACTTATGCGTGCCGTGCCGGGCTGACGCGCCCTCCGGCCGGCATCATCGCGCCGCACCTGTATCTCGCCGGCGACTACACCGATCCGGAGTTCCCGGCCACGCTGGAAGCGGCGGCGAGGAGCGGCGTCGCGGCCGCGCGCGAGCTGCTGGCCGCACCCTGAACAGGCAGTGGCTAGATCGGAACGGTCGCCCCGCCTGGGCCGAGCGCGCGCTGCATCAATACAGTGTCGACCCAGCGATCGAATTTGCGACCAACCGCTGTCAGGCAGCCGACGCGATCGAAGCCGAGTGCGGCGTGCAGCCCGATCGACGCAGCATTGTCCGAGCCGCCGATCACGGCCACCATCTGCCGGTAGCCGAGCGGCTTGCAGGCGGCGATCAGCGCGACGAGCAGCGCGCGCCCCGCGCCCTGTCCCATGCAGGCGGGATCGACGTACACCGAGTCTTCGACCGTGTAGCGATACCCGGGCCGCGCGCGGTAGGGGCTCGCATACGCGTATCCGGCGATTCCCGCGTTACGCTCCGGCAGGATAGCCACCAGATACGGCAAGCCGCGCTCGACGACATCGTGCCATCGGCGCCGGATTTCTTCGTCGTCCGGCGCGGCGAGCTCGAACGTCCCGATGCCGGTTTCGACATGGTGCGCATAGATCGCGCTGATCGCCGACAGGTCGCCGGCGACTGCCGGACGCACGATAACCAGGCCCGACGACATGCTGGTCAGCCGGACCGCGCCGTCTTGGCGCTGCCCGAGCGGTTGCGCAGCAGCCGCTGCTTTTCGCGGTTCCAGTCGCGCAGCTTCTCGGTTTCCCGCTTGTCGTATTGCTTCTTGCCGCGCGCGAGGCCGATCTCGATCTTGATCCTGCCTTTGACGAAATGCAGATCGAGGGGCGTCATCGTGTAGCCGGCGCGCTCGACCTTGCCGACCAGGCGATTGATCTCGCTACGATGCAGCAGCAGCTTGCGGGTCCGCGTCGGGTCGGGCTTGATATGCGTCGAAGCAGTCGGCAACGGCGTCACATGCGCGCCGAGCAGAACGATCTCGCCGCCCTTGACGACGACGTAGGCTTCCTTCAGCTGCGCGCGGCCGGCGCGGATCGCCTTGACCTCCCAGCCCTCCAGCGCGAGGCCCGCCTCGAATTTCTCCTCGACGAAATAGTCGTGATAGGCTTTTTTGTTTTCTACGATGCTCATACCGACGTGCTCGTCACTTCCAGTCTCGTATTGTAGCAATGCGCAGCGTACACAAGTCGGTGCTGGTGCCGTACAGCGCGCAACAGATGTTCGATCTCGTCGAGCGCGTCGAGGACTATCCGAAATTCCTGCCGTGGTGCGGCGGAGCCCGGATCCTGCAGCAGACCACCGAACAGACGCTGGCGCGGATCGACATCGATTACCACGGCGTGCGCACGCACTTCACCACCGCCAATCGGAACCAGCCGCCCGACCGGATCGTCATCTCGCTGCGCGACGGCCCGTTTCGCCGCCTCGACGGCATCTGGCAGTTTCGCGCGTTGAGCGATTCTGCGTGCAAAGTCGAATTCGAGCTCAACTACGAATTCGCGACACCGGTCCTGGAAGGGCTGATCGGGCCGGTGTTCGGCCGCATTGCCGACAGCTTCATCGAAGCCTTCGTCAAACGCGCGGTAGCGGTCCACGGCGGCGGCGCATGAAGCGAATCGCCGTCACCGTCGTCTATGCGCTGCCCGTCGGCGCCACACGGATCGAGCTCGCGTTGCCGTCCGGCGCCAGCGTTGCCGAGGCACTGGCGCTTTCGGGAGTGGCGGCACGCCACCCGGAAATCGACCTCGCCGCGATGGCGGTCGGCGTGTATGGGGTGAGGGTCGCGCTCGACACCAGGCTGTCGGACGGCGACCGGGTCGAAATCTACCGGCCGTTGCAGGCCGACCCGAAGGACCTCCGGCGTCGGCGCGCCATCCGCCGCCGCGCGGATTGACTTGGTTCGCCGGCCCGGGTATGGTGGCAAGCCGCTGAATTAGCGAACAAAATGCAACCAGACCCCGATACCCTACCGCAAGCGGGCGCAACGGTGACCGCGCTGCGGCACGCTGCGATCGTCGCGCTCGCCGCGATACCCTTGGTCCTGCTGCCGCGCCCCGGGCTGGCGGCGCAGCCCGCCACCGCGTCCAGTCACGCCAGCACCGTCGAGCGTCCGGTGGCTCGCGTGCTGCAAAGCGCCCAGGATCTCGCGATCTATGCGTTGGGTCTGATCGGCGTCGACTACCGCTACGGCGGCAGCAGCCCCGAGCGTGGTCTCGATTGCAGCGGCCTGGTCCGCTACGTGTTCCAGGAGGTCGTCGGCGTGACCCTCCCGCGCACGGCGCGGGAAATGGCACGGCTGGGCGGCCGGGTCGCCCCCGGCGATCTCAAGGCCGGCGACCTCGTGTTCTTCAACACCCGAAGCTCGCCGTTTTCGCATGTCGGCATTTACCTCGGCGACGATCGCTTCATCCACGCTCCGCATCGCGGCGGGGAGGTCGAGATCGTCACGATGTCGCAGCGCTATTGGCAGCAGCGCTACGACGGCGCGCGCCGGCTGGTCGCGTTTGTGCCCGAGCTGATCAGCTCGGCGCGCGCCGCGCCGACAGAACCGGCGCAGGTGCGTGCGGACGCCATCGCCGACGCGCACCGTTAAAGCAAGGCGCAACGCTCTCTTTAGTCCTTAGCCCCGCGCTGCCGCAACGCGCGCTCGATCGCATCGAACCCGCCGCGCTTGGCCCATGCCAGCGCCGTCGCACCGTCCGCATTGCGATGTCCGAGGTCGGCGCCCCTTTCCAGCAGCAAGTCGACCACCGCGGCATGCCCGCCGCGCACCGCCATCATCAGCGCCGTCGTTCCGTTCGGCGATGCCGCATTGACGTTGGCGCCGGCATCGATCAGATAGCGGGCAACGTCGGCGTGACCGCCGGTCGCGGCGTAGATCAGCGGTGTCCATCCCGGGTGGTTGATTTCGGCGCCCCGCGCGTAGAGTTTCTTCACGATTGCCAGGCGTCCGCCGATCGCCGCGACCATGATCGCGCTGTCGCCAAACGGATTTCTGATGTTGACCTTGGCCCCTGCAGCCAGCAGCGCGTCGAGCGTGGGCTCGAAGCCCGAGCGCGCCGCGATCACCAGCACCGGGTCGCCACTGGGATCGACGGTGTTCGGATCGATGCCGCGCGCGAGCAGCGCGGCGACTTCGTCGGACCGGTCGATCGTGACTGACTGGATGAAGCGTTCGTAGAGCGCCTGCGCGCCCGCCGGCGCCGGCGCAAGCCCGAGCGTGAGCAGCGGCAGCAACCGCAGCACGCGCAGCGCGGCGATGCTGCCGCCGCTATGCGGCATGCGCGCTGGCCCGGATCAGCCGGAAAAAATTGGCCGACGTCGCGCCGGCGATCACTTCGACCGGCACCTCGCGCAGCCGTGCGATTTCCTCTGCGACGTAACGCACGTACGCCGGCTGGTTCAGCTTGCCCCGATACGGCACCGGCGCGAGGTAAGGTGAATCGGTTTCGATCAGCATGCGGTCCAACGGTACGCGCCGCGCAACGTCCTTGAGCGCAACGGCATTCTTGAACGTGACGATGCCCGAAAACGAGATGTGAAATCCCAATTCGAGCGCGCCTTGCGCGACCTCCCAGGTTTCGGTGAAGCAGTGCATGACGCCGCCCACGTCGCCGGCGCGCTCGTCGCGCATGATGGCAAGCGTATCGGCCGCGGCGGAACGCGTGTGGATCACCAGCGGCTTGTCGCAGGAACGCGCCGCGCGAATGTGCGTGCGAAAGCGCTGGCGCTGCCACTCGAGATCGCCGGTGGCGCGGTAATAGTCGAGCCCGGTTTCGCCGATCGCGGCGACCTTCGGCCGCGCCGCGAGCGCGATCAACTGCTCGACGGAGGGCTCGGGCGTGTCCTCGTAGTCGGGGTGCACGCCGACGCTCGCATAGATATTGGCATGCTCGTCGGCCAGCGCGAGCACTTGCGGAAGATCGGGCAGGTTGACGCCGATGCACATCGCGTGGGTAACGCGATTCCCGGCCATCGCTTCGAATACCGTCGGCAGGTCCGCCGCCAGCTCCGGGAAATTGATGTGGCAGTGCGAATCGACGAACACAACTACATCGTATGCGTCGGCCGATTCGAGGCGAGTGTCTCGCCGAGCAGCCTCTCGATCGTCGCCCGCGCCGACGCGCCGGTCTCGTCCGGGGTGAACTGAACGCCGATGCCCTGCGTTCGGTTGCCCTGCACGCCTTCGGGCGTGATCCAGACCACCCTGCCCTGCACTGCGATGCGCTGCGGATCATCCATCAGCGACAGCAGCATGAAGACTTCTTCGCCTAGCTGATAGGCCCGATTGGTCGGAATGAATATGCCGCCACCCTTGAGAAAAGGCATGTACGCCGCGTATAGCGCGGCCTTTTCGCGGATGTTGAGCGAAAGCACGCCGGGCCGGTTGAGCATTGCCCGTGTCGCAGTGTTGGGGGAGCGGTCCGCCGCCATGGGTCCCGAGCTCAGGTTGATGGTTGATCGCGCCGCGAACGCACCGTGGCGATGAAGTTTGGCCGAGCGGTCGCTGCAGTCAACCGCCCCTGCCGCGTATGAACAGATCGCGATAATCGATCAGCAGCGCCTCCGCGACCAGCCGCGGCTGCAACGGATGCGTAAGCAGCGCGCGCTGCCGCAACAGCGACTGATAATAGCGGAACAGCGGGACCCGCGCCACACGCGTCGCCAGCGCCGCGAGCGCGTCGCGAGCCTGCGGGTGAAATCGCGGCGGTCCGCCGCTGACCACCGATGCAAGGTCGGCGGTCCAGGTCAGCAGCCAGTACACCGCGGCAGCTAGCAGCGGCTTGCGCTCGTCCTTCCCGGCTGCGTCCAGGCGGGCGCCGATCGCGACCGGCGACAGCCGCTCGGGTCGCGCGAGCTCGGTCAGCAGGCTGGCGCACTCGCGCTGCAGCAGAGGATCCGCGAGCTCGAGCGCCAGCAGAGGGGCCCCGCCGGCCTGCGCCAGCACCCGATCGGCGTCGGCGACGCCTTGCGCCTTGAGCCACGTCACCGCCGATGCGACGTCCGGTTCCGGCACAGGCAGGCGTTGGCAGCGGCTGATGATCGTCGCCGGCAGGCGCGCGCTCTGATGGCTGACCAGCATCAGATAAGTGTCCGCCGGAGGCTCCTCGAGCGTTTTGAGCAAGGCGTTGGCGGCGGCGGCGTTCATCGCTTCGGCCGGAGCGATCACCGCGACCTTGGCGCGATGACGATGGGTCGACAGTTGCGTAAATGCGGTGAGCTCGCGAATGCGATCGACGGTGATGGCGTCGACGACGGTGACGTTGCCCTCCTCATCGGAGAGCAGCGGCTCGATCAGCCGCAAATCCGGATGCGCGCCGGCAGCCACGTACAGGCAGCTGGGACAAACGCCGCACGCATCTCCATCAGGGCGCGGGGCTTCGCACAGCAGTGCTCGCGCAAAGTGCAAGGCCAGCGCGCGCTTGCCCAGGCCGCGCCTGCCGGCGATCAGCAAGGCCTGCGGCCATCGCGACCGCAGTCGCAGCATCGCCGTCGCGAGATCGCGATGCCACGGTAGCAAGGCTTGCGGCGCGGCCGGCGGCGGCGTCGATTCGCTCATAGGGCGGCGATGATCGCGGCCAGATCGACCCGCACATCGGCCTGTGGCCGCGTGCTGTCGATGACGCGAAAGCGCGACGGCTCGGCCGCCGCGCGAGTCAGATACGTCGTGCGGACGCGCTCGAAGAATCCGGGTTGCTGCCGCTCGAATTTGTCCAGCGGCCGTCCGTCGGCCAGTCGCTCGCGTCCCACCTCGACCGGTACGTCGAACAGCAGCGTCAAATCAGGACGGAAATCACCCAGACTCAGTCGTTCGAGTGCCGCGATACATTCGGCCGAAACGCCATGGCCGCCGCCCTGATAGGCGTAAGTGGCATCGCTGAACCGGTCGCAGACGACCCAGACTCCCTGATCGAGCCGAGGCCAGATCTCCCGCTCGCAGTGTTCGCGCCGCGCGGCGAACATCAGCATCGTCTCGGTCAGCTCTCCCATCGGCTGATGCAGCAACAGGTCGCGCAGCCGTTCGCCCAGCGGTGTGCCGCCCGGCTCGCGCGTCAGCCAGGCCCGGTGGCCCTGGCCCTCCAGCGACTGCCTGAGCCATGGCAGATGCGTGCTCTTGCCGGCGCCGTCGATGCCTTCGACGGTGATCAGGCGGCCGCGGGATGAATCAGTCGTCAATGGAAGGCGGGGGTTGGCGCGACAAAGGAGCAAAGCAACGCAAAAGAACGCTAGCGCCCGCCGCGCTGATATTTTGCCACGGCGCGATTGTGATCGGCGATATTGCTCGAGAATTCACTCGAGCCATCGCCGCGCGCGACGAAGTAGAGATAGGGCACCGCCGCCGGATGCAGGACCGCGTCGATCGACGCCTGCCCGGGCAACGCGATCGGCGTCGGCGGCAGACCGCTGCGGACGTAGGTATTGAACGCGTGGTCGTTTTCGAGATCGCTCTTCTTCAGGTTTCCGTCGAAACGCTCGCCGATGCCGTAGATCACCGCGGGATCGGTTTGCAGCCGCATGCCGAGCTTGAGCCGATTGATGAACACAGCTGCGACCAGCGGCCGGTCCGCGGCGCGACCGGTTTCCTTTTCCACGATCGATGCGAGCGTCAGCGCTTCGTATGGATTCGCCAACGGCAAGCCGCTCGCGCGGGAACCCCATGCCGCGTCCAGGCGCTCATGCATCAGGCGATAGGCGCGCTTCAGCAACGCGGCGTCGGTCGATCCGCTGGCAAAGAAGTAGGTGTCCGGGAAAAAAAGTCCCTCGGGGGCGGTTTCCGTGGCGCCGATGTTTCGCATCAGTTCGACATCCGGGAGGTCGATCGCACGCTTGGCGATCTTGGCGTCGCTCTTGAGCGCCGCCTTCAAGTCGCGAACGGTCCAGCCTTCGACGATCGCGAAAGACGACTGCGTGACATCGCCCTGGGTCAGTTTCGCCATCAGGCCGGCGAGCGTCGTCCCCGGGCCGATCTCGTAATTGCCGGCCTTGATCGTTCGATCGGCGCGGCTGAGACGCGCCAGCGCGACCAGCGTCCAGTCTGCGGGCAACACGTCCGCAACAGTCAAGTCGCGCGCAACCGAGCGCAGCGTCGCACCCGGTCTGACTGTCAGCGCGTAGCCATCTGCCGGAACGTGCAGAGGCTGCGTCGTCGCCCACCAATAGGTGGCGCCGCAAATAACCAGCGCGAGCAGCAGCAATCCCACGACGAAACGCATTTGCGACAGACCTGGAAAGCGAACCGGGCGATTATAATGGCTGCATGCGCCAAAGCTTGCCGTTGAACGCGCCGCGCCGGATTCGATCGTTGCGCGGCTTTACGCTGGTCGAAGTCCTGGTCGTCATCGTCATCCTCGGCATTCTCGCGGCGCTGGTCGTGCCGCGCGTCCTCGAGCGCCCGGATGAAGCGAGAGTCATCGCGGCGAAAAACGATATCGCCGCGATAAGCCAGGCGCTCAAACTCTATCGCCTGGACAATGGGCGCTATCCGACCGGCGATCAGGGCCTCGCCGCCCTGGTGGCCAAGCCAGTGCAGCCGCCGGTACCGCCGAACTGGAAGCCCAATGGTTACCTCGAGCGGCTGCCGAAGGACCCGTGGGGCAACAACTACCAGTACATCAATCCCGGGCTGCGCGGAGAGTACGACGTGTTCAGCTTCGGCGCCGACGGGGCGCCGGGCGGCACGGGATTCGACGCCGACATCGGCTCGTGGGACCTGTAGCCGCGCCGCGATTCCGCGCCGGCCGCGCGGCCGGGTTCACGCTGGCGGAAATTCTGGTCGTGCTGATCGTGATCGGGCTGGCCGCAGGGCTCGCCTACGCGCATTTCGAGACCGATCCGCGGCAAACCGTCGAGCGCGAAAGCCAGCGACTGGCCGCGGCACTCGAGCATGCGGCGCTGCTCGCGCAATGGAAGGGCGAAACGCTGGGCATCTCCGCGAGCGGCAACGCTTATCGATTCTGGCGGCAGCCCGCCGGCGGCTCGACATGGCAGCCGATGTCGACAGACGACGTCCTTGGGCCGCGTGTCCTGCCCGCGCCGCTCAACATTTCGGCGCGCGAATATGCGGGGTTGCCCGTCACCGCCGACGCGATCCTGCCGCTTCGCGCCAGCGGTCGCAACGAGCCCTATGTCATCCAGATCACATCGCCCGAATGGTTTACGCTGCTCGCCGCCGATCCATTGAACCGTGTCGCGCTGACCGGCCCGGTAGCCCGCTAGCGCGCGCCGGCTTCACGCTGGTCGAGGTGCTGGTCGCGCTGGCGATCGTCGCGGTGGCACTCGCGGCCGGTTTTCGCAGCGTCGCGCAGAGCGCGGAAAGCGCGACTGCGCTCAAGTCGCGCACCCTGGCCCTCTGGGTCGCGCAGAATCGGCTCGCCGCCGCACAGCTTGAATCGCCGGCGCCGCCGTCAGGCGAGCGCACCGGCACCGAGACGCAGGCCGGCGCCGCATTCACCTGGCGTGAAACCGTCAGCGGAACGCCGAACCCCGCCTTTCGCAAGATCGAGATCGATGTCGGCGACGCAGCGCGACCCGATTACACGCTGGCGCGGCTGGTCGGCTACCTGGGACAGGCAGCGCAGCGATGAGCAGTTCTCCCGATGCGAAGCGATCGGGCTTCACGCTGCTGGAACTGCTGATCGCGATCGCGATCGTCGCGCTGCTCGCGCTGATGGGCTACCGCGCGGTGTCCGCGCTGTCCGAAAGCGAGTCACGCCTGTCGGCGGAGGCAACGAGATGGCGCACGCTCGATCTTTTTTTCGCGCGTCTCGAAGCCGACTTGCGCGAGGCGGTGCCGCGCGCGGCGCGCAGCGGTGCGGCGCGCGAACCGGCCTGGCTGGCGGCGGTCGATGCGGCGGGTAACGGTGCGCTCGCGTTTTCGCGCGCCGGCCCCGACTTCGCGATCGATCCCGGAAGCGTCGGACAAAGACTCGGCTATCGGCTGCGCAATGGCAGCATCGAAGTGCTGTATTGGCCGGGATACGATCGCCCGCGCGACGGCGAACCCTCCGCTTACGCCCTGCTCTCCGGCGTCACGCAATTTCGGCTGTCGTATCTGACCGCGATCGGGCTTTGGGTCGACAGCTGGCCGCTCGCCGGCGAAGCGGACCTGCCGCGCGCGACGCGGGTCACGGTGACGCTGGCGTCGGGCGAGGAGATCGAGCGATGGCTCGCGCTGCGCTGATGTGGACCGCGCCGCGGCGGCGCGGCGCCGGCGGCGCGGCCATCGTCATCGCCATGCTGCTTGCCGCGCTGGCCGCGACGATCGCGGCGACGCTGCTCTGGCAACAGCAGCGCTGGATCAACGAGCACGCGCACCGTCGCGATCAGGTGCAGGCGCAGGCGCTCGCGATGGCGGGCGTGCAATGGGCGCGCCAGATCGTCAATGACAACGCGGGCGGTGGCACCGTGCACCTGGGTCAGCCCTGGGCACTGAAGCTGCCGGCGCTTCCGATCGAGAACGGTTCGATCGCCGGCTACATCGTCGATGCGCAAAGCCGGATCAACATCAACAACATCGCGGGCGTGCCGGCAACCCCGACGCCGACCCGCACGGCCTTGCAACGCCTCTTCGCCGCCCTCGCGCTGCCGCCGTCGCTGCTCAACGCCATCGGCGACTGGGTCGATGCGGACGACCGCGTCAGCGAGCCCGGCGGCGCGGAGGATGCGTGGTATCTGAGCCAGCCGCGGCCCGGGCTCGCCGCCAACGCTCCGGTGCGACGCGCGAGCGAATTGCTCGCGGTCCGTGGGGTGAATCCTGACTCCCTCGCGCGCCTTCTGCCGCTGGTCGGCGCGCTCGACGCACCGACCGCGGTCAACGTCAACACCGCACCGCCCGAGGTCCTGGCCGCCGTCGTCGGCGGCCTCGATGCGGCAGGCGCCGCCGCGCTGGTCGCGTCGCGCGCGCAGACGCCGTTTGCCAACATCGCCGATTTCCGCGCCCGCCTGCCGCGGCCCAACCTGGCCGTCGATGAAACCCTGATTGACGTCAAGAGCGATTGGTTCGAGGTATCGATCGAGGCGCGACAGGGCGACACTTTGGCACGCGCGCGGGCGCTGCTCAAGCGCGCGCCCGCGGCGAACACCTGGCCGCTGGTCGTGTGGGAGGTGGTCGAATGACGCAAGGATCGCGATCGTGGCCCTTCCCGTGGGTCGCGTACAATCGGCGCGCATTGGCTACGATGCGCCCGATGACCCGCCGATGACCACGCTGCGCGTGCTGCTCGACACCGCGCCTGCCGCGGAACGCGCCGCCGACTGGGCACTGTTTGCCGCCGGCGGCCGCCTGGTCCGCACCGGGCGCAGCCGCCCTTCCGAATGGCCGGAACGCGATCTGACCGAAGCGGTCATCGCGGCGACGTGCGGCCGGCTGGTGACGTTGACCTTGCCGCCGGTACCGGCGCCGCGCGTTGCCGCGACGGCGGGCTACGCCCTCGAAGATCAGCTTGCCGGCGCTCCGGAAGACAGTCATGCGGCGTTTGGCGCACAAGCTGCCGACGGCACGGTACGCGTCGCCATCGTGGCCGCATCGTGGATGCGCGCTTTCAACGCGGGATCGCAGCGCGCGGGCGTACGCTGCGACCGTATCATCCTCGAAAGCGATCTGGCGCGGCCTCCGGCTTCCGGCTGGTGTTGGTGCGCGCGCTCGAGCACCGACGCGGGATTCGTCGTCACCGATCGCGGCGCGTCGATCGGCGTCGGCGCGGCGCGAGAGACCGGTCTTCCGGCGGAGCTTGCGCTGGCGATCACTGCGGCAGGTCAGCACGCGCCGCGCGTGGTGCGGGTGGACATCGGCGGCATCGGCCCTGAGCGACTCGCGCAGGCCAAGGAGCAGACGGGCGTCGCGTTCAGCGCCGGTGTGCCGTGGCGCTGGCTCGACGCGACGCCGCAGGCGTTCGCTTCGGCGGTTGACCTAGCCCCGACGGGCGCCGATGCCGGCGCCCCGTCACCGCGATCGACGGCGGTGCGTCTGTTTCGCCCGGGGCTGGCGATCGCAGCGCTGGCCTTGGGCATCCACGTGATCGCCACGCTCGGACAGTGGGCGTGGCTGCAATGGCAGACACGCGCCGTGCAGCGGGAGCTGGCCGCGGTGGCCCAAGCCGCTGCGCCGGAGTCCGCGGCGGCGATGCCGCCGCTGCAGGCCATCGGCCGGCGCGACGCCGAGCTACGCCATCGCGCGGGACTGCCTGCGCGAGACGACTTTCTGCCGTTGCTGGCGCGAGCCGCTCCGGCACTAACCACGCTACCGGCTGGGTCGGTGCGCTCGCTGCGCTATGCCGATGGCCATGTCATCCTCGAACTGCAGAAAACCGACGCCACGCAGATCGCGCAGGTCCAGCGCGGGCTGCAAGGACGGGGACTGAGCGCGATCGCCGCAACCACGGCGACCGGGGCGCGCTTGCGCCTGGGCCTCGATTGATGGCCACCGCGGTAGAACTCGATCCGCGCGACCGGCTGGCGCATTGGTGGCGCCTGCGCACGCATGCTGAACGCGCAGCCGTTGTCGCCGGCGCAGCGCTCGCCATAGCGGCGCTCGCCTGGCTGCTGGTCTGGCTGCCCATCCAGGCCGATATCGCGCGACTGACGCGAGAGCTGGCCGTCCAGCGCGCCGCGCTGACGCAGGCACGTGTCCAGGCCGACGCCATCGGCGGACTCGAGCGCCGGACGCCTCCGTCTGTGCGCGAGCCGCGCGCTGCGCTCGACCTGGCGCTCGGGCAGGCCGGCATCAAGGCCAGCGCGATCGACCCGACCGGCGATGATCTGCGTGTCACCATCGACGGCGTCTCGTTCGATGTCCTGACAACCCTGTTCGAATCGCTGCAGCGCGATGCGGCGCTGCGTGTGGTCGACCTCACCGCTGTCGCGCGCGTCGAGCCCGGAACGGTTCGCGCCGAGTTCACATTGCGGCGCTAGCCATGCGCGGCTGGCTGGTCATCGGTGCCGGCGCGATATTGCTGGTGGCGGCTCTGGCGATCAAGGCGCCGGCGAGTCTGCTCGATCGCCGCGTCGCGGATCTGACCGACGGCCGGATTCGCATCGTTGCGGCGACCGGCACCGTGTGGAACGGGTCGGGCGAGCTCGAGCTCCTGCCGGACGGGGCGCGCATTCCGATCGCGTGGCGGCTCGAACCGATGCCTTTGTTGCGGGGCGGGCTTGCCGGATCGCTTACTGCGAGCGACGCGACCCGGCCGGCGACGTTCACCGTCGAACGAGAGGATTTCATCGTGCACGACTTCACCATTGCATTGCCCGCTGCCTCGGTGCTGCGCACCGCCGGCGTGCCGGACGCGCTGACGAATGCCGGTGGCACGCTGGTGCTCGCCGTCGCAGACCTTGCGCGCCGCGGCGATCGGCTCGAAGCCCGCGCCGACCTCAAGTGGTCGGACGCCGCGCTGGCCGCGCCACTGACCGGGGCGCGCATCGCGCTGGGCGACGTGCGCCTCGCTGCTGCCGGCAGCGGCAGCGAAATCCCGGCAACGCTGTCCAACAGCGGAGGAGAGGTCGATGTCGCGGGGACCCTGGTGTTCTCGAGTCGCGGCACGCCGCGGATCGACGCAAGGATCAAGCCGCGCGCGGGGCTGCCTGCCGATCGCAGCGAAGCGATCGCCGCCGCCCTCTCGAGCATCGGCAGGGCGGACGGCGCGGGCGGCTACCGCATCGTGTGGCCGCTCACCGTGCGATGACCCGGCGACGTCCACACCGCGCGGCGCACGCGGCGCCGCGATCGACGGCGAAGCGTGCCGAGCAGGCGCGAACCGCGGCGCCCGCGGCGTTGCGCATAGGCGCGATCGACGGCCTGCGCGGCGCAGCGCTTTGCCTGATGATCGTCTATCACTTTTCGTTTGACCTCAATTGGTTCGGCTTCATACGCGCCGACTTCGACCACGATCCGTTCTGGCTGGGTTTTCGCGGCGTGATCGTCAGCGCGTTCATGCTGCTGGTTGGATTGAGCCTGCTGCTCGCGCGCCGGGCCGGCATCACGCCGCGGCATTTCTGGCGGCGGATCGCGCTGATCGCGTTCTGCGCGATCGTGGTCAGTGTCGCCAGTTACCTGACGTTTCCGCAAACCTTCATCACCTTCGGCATTCTCCATTGCATCGCGATGGCGTCGGTGCTGGCATGGCCGGCCACGCGCTTCCCGCGTGCGGCATTCATGGCCGGAGTCGCCATCGTCGTCGTCGGCAATGTCGTCGCGCTGCCGCTGTTCGACGCGCGCTGGCTGCAATGGCTGGGCATGATGACGCACAGGCCGCCGACCGAGGACTACGTGCCGCTGCTGCCTTGGTTCGGCGTCGTCATGATCGGCATTGCGCTCGGCCACTGGCTATCGCTGCAACAGTTTCGCCCGCTGCGGCCCTTATCCCGGATAACGCCGCAGTGGCTGATATGGATGGGTCGACACAGCCTGCTCATATACATGGTGCACCAGCCGGTCCTGATCGGCCTGTTGCGCGTGCTGCGCGACTGAGGTGATCGGACCCGGGCGCGCTTGGCGGCAGCAAGCCGACTCGGCTATACTCTTTTCTTTGCAGGACAGGCGCGTAGCTCAGCTGGTTAGAGCACCACCTTGACATGGTGGGGGTCGTTGGTTCGAGTCCAATCGCGCCTACCAGTCACTGCATAGTGCTGGCTAGAGGTCGAACGGGGAAAGGCATGGTTATGACACCGCGAACGCGCAGGGAGACCGACTGACAGGCCGGCGGGTTCGCACGCGTATATAGCGTCAAAAAGTGCGGCTCGTCCGCACTTTTTTTTCGCATCGAGGAATAAGCCATGCCCGATATTCGATTACCAGACGGCGCAATCAAACATTTCGACGCGCCGGTGACGGTCGCCGAAGTAGCGACATCGATCGGCCCCGGGCTTGCCAAAGCCGCGCTGGCGGGCCGGGTCGACGGC
>DASYJB010000108.1:0-8236 GCA_035996965.1 Casimicrobiaceae bacterium
CTTCGCCGAAGCCGGCGAACGATTCGGCGACGCTGCGGCGGACGTTCGCCCGGTTGTGCGTTTCCGACACCGACACGACCAGCACGATCTCGTCGACGTCGGCGCCAAGCGCGCGCTCGGCGCCGCGAGCGTTCGGCACCAGCGCGACGTAGGTCACGTCGGGATTGCGTTTGATGCCGGCCATCACTGCTTCCGCGTCGCGAAGATTCGGCACCGCCTTGGGCGAGACGAACGATGTCGCCTCGATCTTGGCCACCCCCGTCGCCGAGAGCCGATCGATCAGCTCGATCTTGCGTTCGGTGGGCACCCAGGCGGGCTCGATCTGCAAGCCGTCGCGGGCGACGACGTCGTGAATGTAGATGCGGTCCATGGTCTTACCTCGTCGTTTTCAGATGGCTCCGATCGCGCGCAGACGCGCGATGTCGTCGCTGCCGTAGCCTGCGGCGTGCAAGACCGCGTCGGTATGCTCTCCGAGCGCGGGCCCGATCCAGTCCATGCCGCCAGGTGTATCCGAGAGCTTCGGCACTATCCCCGGAAGCTTGAGCGGCGTGCCATCCGCAAGCTTCACCTGCCGGATCATTTCGCGCGCCAGATATTGCGGATCGGTGACGATGTCGGCGGCGGTGTAGATCTTGCCATGCGGAACATCGGCAGCCTTGAGCGCGACAAGAATATCGTCGAGGTCGTGCGCTGCCGCCCACTCGCCGATCGCGCTGTCGATAGCGGCGGTACGCTTGACCCTGCCCACATTGCTGGCGAGCTCCGGGTCCTGTCCGAGATCGTCGCGTCCGATCGCGTGCATCAGCCGCTTGTAGATGCTGTCGCCGTTGCCGGCGATCACCACGCTGTGCCCGTCGCGGGTGGTGTAGGTGTTGGACGGGACGATGTTGGTCAGGCCGGTGCCGATGCGGCCGCGGATCTCGCCGTGCAGATCGTAATCGGGGATGAGGCTTTCCATCATGTTGAATACCGCTTCGTACAGCGCGACGTCGACCACCTGTCCCTTGCCGCCATGCGCGTTGCGATGGTGCAGCGCCATGAGCGCGCCGATCACGCCGTGAAGCGAGGCGAGCGCGTCGCCGATGCTGAGGTTGAGCCGCCCCGGCGGCCGATCCGGAAAGCCCGTGATGTGGCGCATGCCGCCCATCGATTCGCCGACGGCGCCGAAGCCGGGCTGGTCGCGATACGGCCCGGTCTGGCCGAAACCCGACAGGCGGAGCAGGATCAGACCCGGATTGACGGCAGACAGCGCGTCGTAACCGAGGCCCCATTTTTCCAGCGTCCCGGGGCGAAAATTCTCGATCACGATGTCGGCGTCGCGGGCGAGCCGGCGCACGATCTCCTGGCCTTCGGCCACGCGAAGGTTCGCGGTGACCGACTTCTTGTTGCGCGCCTGGACATACCACCACAGCGACGTGCCCTTGTGCAGCAGCCGCCACTGCCGCAGCGGATCGCCGCCGTCGGGCGATTCGATCTTGATGACCTCGGCGCCGAACTCGGCCAGGATCTTGCCCGCGAACGGGCCGGCGATCAGCTGGCCGAGCTCAAGGACCTTGAGGCCGGCCAGCGGCCTGGCGTTGGTTGCGGATGCAGGCATCGTCGCTCGTCAGATGTTGCCGCTGGCGCGCCTTGCGCGCAGCGCTCCCTCGAGACGCGGCAGCTTGTCCGCCATCGCGCTGCCGATGGATAGCTGCGGATCGGACGACGGGTTCACCTTTTCCTTCTTCTCCCGCTCGGCGATGCTGGTACGCGCCTGCTCGAACGCCTTGACGAACGAGTCCTCGAAATGCAGCGCCTGCCGAAAAAGCGCTTCTGCGAAGAAGGTCGCGTCGCTGTCGGTGCCGCAGCCGAACGACGTGCGATTCGCCGCCGACGCCGTCATGATCAGCGTGTGGGCCTCCTTCAGCGGCTCGACGTAGCCGCCAGAGTAGCAGGCCGACACGATGACGATGCGCCACTTGATGCCGGATTCGTCGAGCATCTCGCGCAGCATCTGCGGCGAAAGCTGGTCGAGCTCGAGCGGCGGAAACTCGGCAGCGAGCCGATAGTCACGGCCGCCGTGGCTTTCCAGGAAGACCAGCACGACGTCGTCGTCGCGATCGATCGTCGCGCCGATCTCGTTCAGCGTCTCGCGCAGGTTGTTGACGGTCGCCAGCGGCACGTCGAGCACCGTACGCGGATTGTTGATCAGCGCGACCGAGCGGCCGTCGGTGTCGAAGCGCTCGTCGAACAGCTCGCGCGCGGCAACGATGTCCTTGCGGAAGACGTCTTCCGCCGCGTCCGGCGCGAAGCCGACGAAATACAGATCGGTGACGCCCGGACGCTGGTCCTCGAGGTCGCCGAGCGCCTTTTCGAGCAGTCGCGGCTGCGCGGCGAGCGCCTCCTCGGACGCGGGGCTCGGATAGCCCGTATCGCGCGCTTCGGCCGTCGAAGGCGCGCTCCACCACGTCGTGTCGGGCAACAGCGGTGTAAACAGCCACATCGGACTCATCAGCACCGCGGCCGCGACCAGCGAGCGCAAGACGTAATGCGGCCGCGGCGGCGCGAGGCTTATCGCGGACGCGCGCCAGAGCCAGAACAGCGTCCACAAGGTGAAGATCGATCGACCCGCCACGGTTTCCCCGAAAAAGTCGAGCGCGCTCAAGGGTCCGCCAAGGGCGCGTGCGATCTGCAGCGGCCATTCGCTGGCGAGGACGATTACGGGCAGCGCCAACGCGTAGTCCGGTTGCCGAAACGCGCGCGCCAGCAAGGTGGCGAGCAGCATCAGGATCGCGCCGAAGAACACTTCGCCGACCAGGCCTTGCATCGTGAATATCGCGTCCGGGTCGCGCTGCACCCAGTCGACGCCGATGTCGACCAGCGCCGCAAAGACGAACAGCGCCAGCAGCTGCGGCACGCCGATGCGGAAATCCAGCCGCGTCGCCGGCAGTCCGAAGGGGATACGCCCGCCCCAGGCGAGGTTGCGAACCAGGTCGCGAAGCAATATCGGCATAGACAAGTCGCCCGCTATCGGGTCGCGCGCTCGGCGATGTACGACTTCACCGCGGCGACGTCCGGTGGAAGCACGGCGTAGCGCTGCGGTCGCTCTTCGATCCCCACGTACGCGGCCGGCCGCGCCGCCTGCCGGCCGAGCGCCTCGCGTATCGTCGACGCGAACTTTGCCGGCAGCGCGGTTTCGATGCAGATCACCGGAATGCCGTTTTCGCGGTTCTCGAGTCCGACCTTGATGCCGTCGGCGGTATGCGGATCGACGACCATACGATAATTGTCGGCGACTGCCTGGATCGTCGCGATGCGGTCGGCATGCGTACTCCTGCCTGACACGAAGCCCGACTCGCGCAGCCGCGCTTCGAGCGGCGTCCCGGACAGGTCGAAGCCGCCGTCGCGCTCGAGTTGCGCCCACAATTCGCGCACCTTGGCCGCATCGCCATCGGCGAGGTCGAAGACGAAGCGCTCGAAATTCGACGCCCTGGAAATATCCATCGACGGGCTCGACGTCTGCAAGGTCTCCTCCGCACGCCGCACGCGATAGCGCGCGGTGCGGATGAACTCGTCGAGCACGTCGTTTTCATTGGTCGCCAGGATCAGCCGACGGATCGGCAGCCCCATCTGGCGCGCGACGTGGCCGGCGAGGATGTTGCCGAAATTGCCCGAAGGCACGGCGAACGAGACCAGCTCGGTATCCTTCCTGGTCGCCGCGAAATAGGCCTTGAAGTAATAGACGATCTGCGCGGCGACCCGCGCCCAGTTGATCGAATTGACGGTGCCGATTCGCATGTCGCGCTTGAATGCCGCGTCGGCGCCGATCGCCTTGACGATGTCCTGGCAATCGTCGAACACGCCGTCGATCGCGATGTTGAAGATGTTCGGATCGGTCAGCGAATACATCTGCGCCGTCTGGAACGGGCTCATCCGATCCTTGGGGGAGAGCATGAACACGCGTATCCCACGCTTGCCGCGCATCGCGTATTCGGCCGACGACCCGGTGTCGCCCGACGTGGCGCCGACGATGTTCAGGTCGCCCTCTCCCTTGGCCAGCGCGTGCTCGAACAGATTGCCGAGCAGCTGCATCGCGATGTCCTTGAACGCCAGCGTCGGCCCATTCGACGCGCGCAGCAGCAATACGCCGGGCTCGAGCGTCAGCAGCGGCGTGATTTCGTCGCTGCCGAAGGTCGCCGCGGTGTAGGTCCGGTCGATCAGCGCCTCGAGCTCGGCGGGCGGGATGTCGTCGGCGAACATCGACAGCAGCGCGAAGGCCAGCCGGCGATAGCCGAGCGGGCGGAGCTGCGCGAGCTCGGGTCCCCTGAGCTTCGGATAGGTTGCCGGCACCGTCAGACCGCCGTCGGGCGCGAGGCCTTCGAGCAGGATCGCCGTGAACGGCTGCGGCGGCATGCCGCCGCGTGTGCTGATGTATTCCAAAGTGCCTAGCGCTCCGGCGCGAAGTCGACTTCGCGCACCGATTTCTGCACCCGCAGCCGCTCGACATTGGCGCGAATCTGCTCGCGCAGCGCAAGGCCGTTCGGCACCGCATGCAGGACCAGCAGCGGCGTCGTGCGGTCGGACGAGTTGAGCACCACGTCGGACAAACCGACCAGGCGCAGGAAGAATGGCTCGATCAAGGTCGTGTCCTTGACTCTATAGAGCTCGATCGAATCGGTGCGCTTGGTGAACACGCCGCGGGTCAGCCCGACTCGCTCGGTCGTCACCCGGTAGCGGAAGAACTTGAGCGTCAGGTAGCGCCAGAGCGCGACCAGCACCGGGACGAACAGCACCCAGAACGCCTCGGGTGCGATCATCACGCCGGCGACGACTATCGCGGCGGCGACCAGCGCGCACGCGAGGTAGGTGCCGAAGTTGGTCAGCTGCGACGGGTTGCCTTCCCAGACGACCGTTTCGTTCGTGGTTTCCATCTCAATCTCCGCTTTGGGGGTCAGGTTAACTTTCGCCGCGGTCGCGACGCGACAAGTGCTGCTCGCATCCTGGAGGTTAACCTGACCCCGCTCTAGTTCAGCTCTTCCATCCGGATCCGGACCACTTTGCCGCGCACCGTCGGCAACTCCTCGATCCGCGCGATCGCGTCGACGACGCCGCGTTCGACCGAGCGGTGCGTCAGCAGGATGATGTCAGTCTGCTCGGCGCCCTCGGAGGGCTCCTTCTGGATCATCGCATCGATCGAGATGTCGCGATCGGCCAGGATGCGCGTGATGTCGGCCAGCACGCCCGGCCGGTCCAGCACCCGCATGCGCAGGTAATAGCTGGTCTCGACGTCGCCGATCGCCAGCACCGGCGTGTCGGATAGCTGGTCGGGCTGGAACGCCAGATGCGGCACGCGGTGCTCGGGGTCGGCCGTGTGCATGCGCGTGACGTCGACCAGGTCGGCGATGACCGCGCTCGCCGTCGGCTCGGCGCCGGCGCCGGGACCATAGTAGAGGGTCGGCCCGACGGCATCTCCCTTGACCAGCACCGCGTTCATCGCGCCTTCGACGTTGGCGATCAGCCGCTTGTGCGGGACCAGCGTCGGATGCACGCGCAATTCGATGCCGTCGCGGCCGTTCGACCTGGCGCGGCGCGTGATGCCGAGCAGCTTGATCCGGTAGCCGAGCTCCTCGGCGTAGCGTATGTCCTCGCGCGCCAGCCGCGAGATGCCTTCGGTGTACGCCTTGTCGAATTGCATCGGCACGCCGAACGCGATCGCCGACATGATCGTCAGCTTGTGCGCGGCATCGATGCCGTCGACGTCGAAGGTCGGATCGGTTTCGGCGTAGCCGCGTGCCTGCGCGTCCTTGAGCGCGGCGGCGAAAGTCGCGCCGGTGGCGCGCATCTCCGACAGGATGAAGTTGCTGGTGCCGTTGATGATGCCCGCGATCCACTCGATGCGATTCGCGGTCAGGCCTTCGCGCAGCGCCTTGATGATCGGGATGCCGCCGGCGACTGCCGCCTCGAACGCAACCATCACGCCGGCCTTTTGCGCGGCGGCGAAGATTTCGTTGCCGTGCGAAGCCAGCAGCGCCTTGTTCGCGGTGACGACATGCTTGCCGTTGGCGATCGCCCGCAGCACGTACGCTTTCGCCGGCTCGATGCCGCCGATCAGCTCCACGACGATGTCGATGTCGCGGTCGTCGACGACGGTCTGCGGATCGGTGTCCAGCCGCACGCCGTCGACGTCGCGCGTCGCCGACTGTGCGCGGGCGAGCGTGCGCGTGGCGATGTGGGTGATGCGGATCGGGCGGCCGGCGCGGCGCGTGATCTCCTCTTCGTTGCGCCGCAGGACGTCCCAGGTGCCGCGCCCCACCGTGCCCATGCCGAGCAATCCCACCTGCAGCGGCTTCATCGCGGCGTCGGCCATTGTGCGCCTTAAGCTTGTCCATCCTCGCGGAACATCTGCTTGATGCCCCGGATGGCCTGGCGCGTGCGGGATTCATTTTCGATCATCGCGAACCGTACGTGACCGTCGCCGAATTCGCCGAAGCCGATGCCGGGCGATACCGACACCTTGGCCCGCGCCAGCAGCTGCTTGGTGAATTCGAGCGAGCCGAGCGGCCGATACGCCTCGGGAATCGTCGCCCACACGTACATCGACGCTTTCGGGATGTCGACCTTCCATCCGGCTTCGTGCAGCCCCTTGACCAGCACGTCGCGCCGCTTCTGGTAGGTCATCGCAATCTGCGCGACGCAATCCTGCGGTCCTTCCAGCGCGGCGATCGAGGCGACCTGGATCGGCGTGAACGTGCCATAGTCGTGGTATCCCTTGATCCGCGACAGCGCGTGAACCAGATCCTTGTTGCCGACCATGAAGCCGATCCGCCAGCCGGCCATGTTGTAGCTCTTGGACAAGGTGAAGAATTCGACGGCGACTTCGCGCGCTCCGGGCACCTGCATGATCGACGGCGCTTTCCAGCCATCGAAACAGATGTCGGCGTACGCCAGGTCGTGCACGACGTAGATGCCGTGCTCTTGGGCCAGCGCGATGATCTTTTCGAAGAACGGCAGCTCGACGCATTGCGCGGTCGGATTCGCCGGAAAATTGATGATCAGCATCTTCGGCTTGGGAAAGCTCGACCTGATCGTGCGATCGAGCTCGGCGAAGAAGTCGACGTCCGGCGTCAACTGGACCTGGCGGATGTCGGCGCCCGCGATCACCGGCCCGTAGATGTGGATCGGGTAGCTCGGGTTCGGCACCAGCACGGTGTCGCCCTGCCCCAGCGTCGCGAGGCCCAGATGTGCGATGCCCTCCTTCGAGCCGATCGTGACGATCGCCTCGGTGTCGGGATCGAATTCGACGCCGTAGCGGCGCTGATACCACTGGCAGATCGCACGGCGCAGCCGCGGAATGCCGCGCGATACCGAGTAGCCATGCGTGTCGGAGCGCTGCACCGTTTCGACCAGCTTGGCGACGATGTGCGCCGGCGTCGGTCCGTCGGGATTGCCCATGCCGAAATCGATGATGTCCTCGCCGCGCCGCCGCGCGGCCATCTTGAGTTCGGTGGTGATATTGAAGACGTACGGCGGCAGGCGCGCGATGCGCGCGAACTGCGAATCGATCGGGGAAGCCATGCGGTTCCTCACCCCGCCAGCATAAGCGCCCGGACCGTCCGAGCGATGTGGCGGCGACTGAAGCTATAATCCTAACGGACTTAGGCAGTTACCGCAATGCACAACGACATGCACACCCTGATGCTTCGAGCCGGCGACCCGGCATGAAATTCCATCTCAACACCGCCGACGGCAACGTGTTCACCGGTCACGGCGACGGCTATGTGCGCATCGGCGAAACCGACTACCGCGAAAATCTGCTGGTGACGCCCGAGCAATTGATCGGCGGCTGGGCGCCGGGCGGGTTCGATGCGCTGTCCGAATCGGACTTCGCCGCGCTTGCGGCACTCAAGCCCGAAGTCGCGCTGTTCGGCAGCGGGACAACGATGCGGTTTCCGCATCCGCGCCTGACGCGCGCATTGACCGAGGCTCGCATCGGTCTCGAAGTGATGGATACGCCGGCTGCCTGCCGCACCTACAACATTCTCGCCGCCGAAGGCAGGCGGGTCGCCGCGGCGATTCTCATCGGCCGCTGAGAGCGATCGGGCAACGACGCGATCGCCGGCGCGATCAGGGCGCTTTGGCCGTCCTCGGCGCGTCGGTTGCGCGGGCGCCTGGCGGCCGGATCGAAGCGAGCGCGGCGGCAAATCGATCGTCGTCCGGTAAGAGATCGACGTAGTCGGCGATGCGCCGGATTTCGCGT
>DASYJB010000109.1:0-9432 GCA_035996965.1 Casimicrobiaceae bacterium
CACCGCCATGACTGAATTCGGTCAGGCGGATCGGCGGGAGAGCGGTGGTGTCCATCCGGTCGTATGTCTTTGACAATCCGAGCATACATCGCTCGCACCGACATTCTAATCGAACGAGAGGCGGGAGCGCCGTGCCCGGACTGTGGTCGGCGGGTCCTCCACGAATATGCTGAGAACTCTCGGCGCAAGCGACAGTCGAAGCGGGCCGCGAACGGCATTCGTCGGCCGGAACCTTGGTCTCGTCGGGCCGAACCGCCATGCCCCTTCGCGGGTGGCCGGCATTCCGCTATCCTACGGCGGGCGCATCGATGGCGGTCGGACGTGGCGACTGCGGACGCGGGCGAGCAAGGTTCCAGGGCTTAAGAGGAGTCGTTTGACAGTGCAGAACCGGGACATCGAATAGTGCGCAAAGACAGGCCGATGTCCATCGGGCGCTGGGCTCGCCTGGTCGCGACGATAGTGATGGTAGGCGCGGTCGTGACGATGGTTCACGGCAGCGAAGCGCCGAAATTCGGATTCGACGGACTGGGATTGCGCAAGGCGAGTCCGGTCGTCGACCCCTTCCTGATCGACCTGCAGGAGCGGACCTTCCGATTTTTCTGGGACACCGCCAATCCGAAGAACGGTCTGGTGCCGGATCGTTATCCGACGCCCTCGTTCTCCAGTGTCGCTGCCGTCGGCTTTGCGCTGACCGCCTACCCGGTCGGTGTCGAGCGCGGTTATGTCACCCGCAAGGCGGCGCGCCAGCGAGTGCTCGCGACCCTTCGCTTTTTCAAAAACGCCCCGCAAGGCGCGCACGCGCGTGGCGTCGCCGGGTACAAGGGCTTCTACTACCATTTCCTGGACATGAAGACCGGCGAGCGTTTCGCCGACACCGAGCTTTCCACCGTCGACACCGCCATCCTGATGGCGGGCGCGTTATTCAACCAATCGTACTTCGACGGTTCGGACGCGGAGGAAGTGGAAATACGGGCGCTGGTCGATGAACTCTACCGGCGCGTCGACTGGAAATGGGCGCAGCCGCGGCCTCCGGCGATCAGTCTCGGCTGGTCGCCCGAAGACGGCTTCCTCGAATACGACTGGCGCGGCTACAACGAGGCAATGCTCGTCTACCTGTTGGCGCTCGCCTCGCCGACGCACCCGGTCGGGCCCGAGGCCTGGACCGAGTGGACGAGCACCTACGACCAGTCGTGGGGCAAGCATTTCGGACAGGAATACCTGGGGTTCGCCCCGCTGTTCGGCCATCAGTACACGCACGTCTGGCTGGATTTCCGCGATGTTCAGGATGCCTATATGCGGCGGCGCGGCCTCGACTACTTCCAGAACACGCGTCGGGCGATCTACGCGCAGCAGGCGTATGCGGTCGCCAATCCGCGGCAATGCAAGGATTACGGCGCGATGATCTGGGGACTGACCGCGAGCGATGGACCGGCGGATATGGAGCTGGAGGTCGCCGGCGTCATGCGGCTGTATCGCAGCTACGCCGCGCGCGGCATCGGCGGTGCCGGCGCGGGCACGCACGACGATTGCACATTGGCCCCGACCGCGGCGGTGGCGTCGCTGCCGTTCGCGCCGGAACTTGCGATCCCCGCCGTGCTCGAAATGAACAAGCGCTTCGGTAACTATATCTATGCGAAGTACGGCTTTCTCGACGCGTTCAACCTGAACTTCGACTTCGACGGACCGCTGGCGCATGGCCGCTGCATTCCCGGATTCGGCTGGGTTGATGGCGATTACCTCGGCATCGACCAGGGGGCGATCTTCACGATGATCGAGAATTACCGCAGCGATATGATCTGGCGGGTGATGCACACCAATCCCTACGTCCGAAGCGGCCTGCAACGCGCCGGCTTCTCCGGCGGCTGGCTCACCGCGTCGCGATGAATTGTCCGGGCACGCGCGCGCGATGGCGCGCGGCGGTGCTCTTTTTCGCCTTCGCCGCCGTATCGCTGGCGACGTCCTGCCGCTCGCCCCCCGCCGGCGAAACCGTATTGAAGTTCTGGGCGATGGGCCGCGAAGGCGAAGTCGTCGTCCAGCTGCTGCCCGAGTTCGAGCGCACGCATCCGGGAATCCGCGTCGAGGTTCAGCAGCTGCCGTGGACCGCGGCGCATGAAAAGCTCCTCACTGCCTTTGCCGGCGATGCGACACCGGATATCTGCCAGCTGGGAAATACCTGGATTCCCGAATTCGTGGCGCTGGGCGCCATCGCGCCGCTCGACCGGTACGTCGCTGACTCGCCGGTGGTCGATCCCGCCGACTATTTCAGCGGCATCTGGGAGACCAATATCGTCGGCGGTGCGCTGTATGGCGTGCCCTGGTATGTCGACACGCGGCTATTGTTCTACCGGCGCGATCTGCTCGCCCAGGCCGGGTACACCTCGCCGCCAGCGTCGTGGCCGGAATGGACGCGGATGATGGCCGCCGTCAAGCAGCGCGCCGGGCCCGATCGTTACGCGATCCTGCTGCCGCTGAACGAATTCGAGCCGCTGCTGGCGCTGGCGCTGCAGCAGGACGAGCCGCTGCTGCGCGACGATGGCCGCTGGGGCAATTTCGACAGCGCCGGATTCCGCCGCGCGCTGCAATTCTATGTCGATGCATTCCGCGCCGGCTTCGCACCGGCCTCGACCGGCGTCGATGTCTCGAACGTGTGGAACGAGTTCGGGCGTGGCTACTTCGCGTTCTACATTTCGGGCCCCTGGAATATCGCCGAGTTCAAGCGACGCCTGCCGGCGAGCGTGCAAGGCGAATGGGCGACGGCGCCCTTGCCCGGCCCGAACGGCCCGGGCGCGTCGACCGCGGGCGGGTCGAGCCTGGTCGTGTTCCGCGCCTCGCGGTCGAAGGCTGCGGCGTGGCAGTTGATCGAATACCTCGCCCGGCCCGACGTTCAGCGCCGGTTCCACGAGCTTACCGGCGATCTGCCACCGCGACGCGAGCCGTGGCGCGACGCACCGCTCGCCGACGACGTCTACGCGCGTGCGTTTCGCGACCAGCTGGAGCGCGTGAAGCCCACGCCCAAGGTCGCCGAGTGGGAGCGCATCGCCAACCAGATGAGGCTGGTGGCCGAGCGCGCGGTGTCCGGTCAGCTGTCGGTCGATCAGGCGGCGAAGGAGCTCGATGCGCGCGCCAACGATGTTCTCGAGAAGCGGCGCTGGATGCTCGCGCGCGAGGAACCGCATTGAGGTTCGATCGCGCCGCCTGGTGGTTTGTCGCGCCGGCCTTGCTGGTCATCGCCGTATTCTTTTTCCTCCCGATCGTTGCCGCGTTTCTGATCAGCCTGACCGATTTCGACATCTATGCTCTCGCCGATCTGGCCAATCTGCGTTTCGTCGGATTCGGCAACTACCTGAAGCTTCTCCAGAGCCCGTTGTTCTGGCAGGCGCTGGGCAATACGCTGTACTTCGTCGCCGTCGGCGTGCCCTTGTCGATCGGCGCGTCGCTCGGCGCTGCGCTGCTGTTGCATTCGCGGCTGGCGCGATTCAAGCCGTTTTTTCGCACCGCGCTGTTCGCGCCGGTGGTGACGACGCTGGTAGCCGTCGCCGTCATCTGGCGCTATCTGTTCAATACCCGCTATGGCTTGCTCAACTATGCGCTGGGCGGGCTCGGCATCGATCCGATCGATTGGCTCGGCGATCCGCATTGGGCAATGCCGGCGATCATTCTTTTCGCCGTATGGAAGAACTTCGGCTACAACATGATCATCTTTCTCGCCGGGCTGCAGAGCATTCCGGAGGAGCTTTACGAGGCGGCGCGCATCGACGGCGCCTCGGTGTGGCGACAGTTCCGCTCGGTCACGCTGCCGATGCTCTCGCCGGTCGTCATGCTGGTCGGCATTCTGACGATAGCCGGCTACTTTCAGCTGTTCGCCGAGCCCTATGTGATGACGCAGGGCGGACCGCTGCAAAGCACGGTCAGCGTGCTCTATTTCATGTACGAGGAGGGATTCAAGTGGTGGAACCTCGGTTCCGCCTCGGCGGTCGCGTTCGTCCTGTTTCTGCTGATCTTTGCCGTTACCGCGCTTCAGCTTCGTGGGAAAAGATGGATCGGCGAGTAGCACGCCGCGTCCAGGCGCCGCTGGTAAATGGTCTGTTGCTGGCCGCCGCGGCGCTCACGCTGTTCCCGCTGTTGTGGATGGTCTCCGTATCGCTGATGTCTCCGGGCGAAGCCAGCAGCTATCCGCCGCCGCTCGTTCCGCAACGCGCGACGCTAGGCAACTATCGCGAGCTTTTCGGCCGTGCCGGCGTCGGGCGCTATCTGGTCAACAGCGTCTTTCTCGCGGCCACGGTGACCGCGGTGTCGCTGCTGTTCAACGTGGCGGCTGGCTATGCGTTCGCCAAGCTTCGCTTTGCCGGACGGGACCGAATCTTCAAGCTCCTGCTCGGTGCGCTGGTCATTCCCGCACAGGTTGCGATGGTGCCGCTGTTCCTGCTGCTCAAGCAGCTGGGGCTGGTCAACAGCTACGGCGGCGTCATCGTGCCTGCGATGGCGGGGATATTCGGCATTTTTCTGGTGCGGCAGTACGCGCTGTCGATCCCCGACGATCTGCTGGAAGCGGCGCGTATCGACGGCGCCAGCGAGTTTCGCATCTTCGGCGCTATCGTCGTGCCGGCGCTCAAACCGATCATCGTTACCCTGGCGGTATTCACGCTGCTCGGAACCTGGAACGATTTCATGTGGCCGTTGATCGTCCTCACCGACAAGGACCTCTATACCTTGCCGGTCGCGCTGGCCAGTCTTTCGCGCGAGCACGTGCAGGATAACGAGCTGATGATGGCAGGCTCGGTGTTGACGACGCTGCCGGTGCTGCTGGTGTTCCTTGCCTTGCAGCGCTACTACATGCAAGGATTGCTGGCGGGAAGCGTCAAGGGGTGAGACCGCTCGTTTGCCATGGCCCGCGGCGGCACGGGCGCGCGTTGCCTGCGATCGTCGCGATCGCGCTCGCCGCTGTGATCGGGGTCGGGGCGGCGCCGCTTGCCGCGCAGGCGCCCTTAGCGCCGCCGCGGCTGCTCGACGATTTCGCCGACCTTTCGTCCTGGCATGCCGGCGCGTCCGACGGCGTGCGGGCGTCGATCCACGCCGCCGACGGCATCGATGGCCGCGCGCTGCAGCTCGATTTCGATCTCGCCGGCACCGCCGGCTACGCGCTTGCCGACCGCGCGCTGCCGCTCGACCTGCCCGCCAATTACGAGATCTCGTTTTATGTGCGCGCCGACGCGCTGGTCAACAATTTCCAGTTCAAGCTGACCGACGCGGGCGGCGACAATGTCTGGTGGTTCAATCGCCCGAATTTCACGTTTCCGCGCGAGTGGCGAGAGATCAGGATTCGCAAGCGCCAGATCGAATTCGCCTGGGGTCCGACGACCGATCGCACGCTCAGGCATCCGGCGCGACTGGAGTTCGTGGTCGCCGCGGGACGTGGCGGCGGCGCAGGGTCGGTCCGATTCAGCCGGCTCGCCGTGCGCGAACTCCCGCCGGTGCCCGCGACCTGGCCGATGCCTGCCGTGCGCGCCTCGTCCGATCGACCCGGGGCCGACCCGGCGTTCGTGGTCGACGGCCAACTGGCGACCGCGTGGCGCAGCGATCCGGGCGCGGGTCCGGCGCAAACCCTCACGCTCGATTTCGGGCAGCGGCGCGAAATCGGCGGCATCGTCTTACATTGGCTGGACAAGGAATTCGCGTCGCGCTACGCGGTGCAGGCTTCCGACGACGGCGCGCAATGGCGGACGCTGCGCAGCGTCAGCGAAGGCAGCGGCGGCAACGATGCGCTGGCACTGCCGGAAGCCGAGAGCCGGTACTTGCGGCTGTCGCTGCAAGAGGGCCCTGCCGGGACCTACGGCCTCGCCGAAGTGGAAATCAAGGACCCGGATTTCGGCGAATCGGCCAACGCGTTCATCGAAGTGGTCGCCCGCAACTCGCCGCGCGGCTATTTTCCCCGCGGCTTTTCCGGCGAACAGGCTTACTGGACGCTGGTCGGCATCGATGGTGGAAGCGACAACGCGCTGTTGTCGACCGACGGTGCGCTCGAGGCCGGGCAGGGGGGATTCTCGATCGAGCCGTTCGTCGTCGCCGGCGGCAAGCTGACAACCTGGGCCGAGGCCGACCCGCATCCGTTCCTGCCCGAAGGCTATTTGCCCATGCCCGGTGTGCGATGGCAGCAGCCGCAGTGGGAGCTCAGCGTCTCGTCGTTCGCATCGGGAGCGCGTGGATCGTCGAGGCTCGTGGCCCGGTACCGAGTCACCAATACGACAGGGGACCGGCTGCCATTGGAACTCGTACTCGCCTTCCGGCCATTCCAGGTCAACCCGCCGACGCAATTCCTCAATACTGTCGGCGGGGTCAGCGCGATTCGCGACATCGTCTGGGACGGAACGGCGTTCACCGTCAACGACCAGCGCAAGGTTTACGCGCTGCAGCGGCCCGACAAGATCGGCGCGTTCTCTTCCGACCCCGCCGCGCTGCCCAAGCTGCTGGCGCGCTCGGCGTGGGCCGAGGCGAATCGCGCGCACGACGCTTTCGGCTATGCCTCGGGCGCTCTCGGCTACAAGCTCGACCTCCCGCCGCATGGCAGCCGGACGATCGATCTGGTCGTTCCGTTGTCCGGCAGCGCGGCGCGTCCCGATCTCTCCCGCATCTCGGCGGAGGCCTGGGTGGCGCGCGAGCAGCGCGCCGCCGCGGACCTCTGGCGCGAAAAACTCAATCGGGTGTCGCTCAAGGTTCCCCCGACCGCGCAGCCGCTGGTCGACGCGGTCCGCACCTCGCTTGCGCATATCCTGATGACGCGCGATGGCGCGATGCTGCGTCCGGGAACGAGATCCTACGCACGGTCCTGGATACGCGACGGCGCGATGATCGCGGAGTCGCTGCTACGGCTCGGCGACGCGGGTGTGGCCGGCGAGTATCTGCGCTGGTACGCGCCGCATCAATTCGCCAGCGGCAAGATCCCGTGCTGTGTCGACCAGCGCGGCGCCGATCCGGTCCCGGAAAACGACAGCGCCGGCGAATTCATCTTTCTCGCCGCCGAGATCTATCGCTACACGCACGATCGCGCGCTGATCGGGGCGATGTGGCCGCACGTCCAGGCGGCCGCGCGCTACCTCGACGCCTTGCGCGGCTCCGAGCGCATCGATGCCAATCTCGCGCCGGACAGGCGCAGCTTCTATGGGCTGCTGCCGGCATCGATCAGCCACGAGGGATATTCGGAAAAGCCGATGCATTCGTATTGGGACGACTTCTGGGCCTTGAAGGGATACGACGGCGCGATCGACATCGCCACCGCGCTGGGCCACGACGCGGAAGCGGACCGGCTGCGTGGAGTGCGCGACACCTTTCGCCATGACCTCGTCGACTCGCTGCACGCCGCGGTCGCCGCGCGCGGCCTCGGGTACCTCCCGGGAGCGGCCGAGCTTGGCGATTTCGATCCGACGTCGACCGCCATTGCCTTCGCGCCGCGAGGCGACATCGGCGCGCTGCCATCCGACCTGGTGCGAGCCACCTACGAGCGCTACTGGCGCGAGTTCACCGGCCGCCGCGATGGCAAGACGGCCTGGGATGTGTACACGCCTTACGAGCTGCGCATCGTCGGGACCTTGGTGCGGCTGGGCTGGCGAGACCGCGCGCAGGCGCTGCTCGCGTTCTTTCTCGCCGACCGGCGCCCGCTGGCGTGGAACCAGTGGCCTGAAGTCGTCGGCCGCGATCCGCTCCAGCCGCGCTTTGTCGGCGACATGCCGCACGCTTGGGTAGCCTCCGATTTCATTCGCGCGACCCTGGATCTGTTCGCGTACGAGCGCGACGCCGACCACGCCATCGTGCTCGCCGCAGGCATCGCGCCCGACTGGCTCGACGAAGGCGGCGTCGCAGTGCAGAACCTGCGCACCCCGTACGGACGCTTGAGCTATACGCTGCGCCGTGACGGCGATCGGGTGACATTGCGCCTGGCGCCGGGGTCCGGAATGCCGCCCGGCGGCTTCATCTTCGTCTGGCCGGGCGACAAGCCGCCGCGGTCGGCGAGCATCAACGGCAAGCCGGCGAGTTTTTCCGGTGCAGAATTGCACGTTGGCGCGGTGCCGGCCAGCGTGCTGATCGATGGACGATGACTATCCAACAAGAAAACGGAACGGACATGAGGACACGAATTGAATTTCCGGCGGACTTTCTGTGGGGCGGCGCGACTTCCGCCTACCAGGTCGAAGGCTCGCCGCTCGCCGATGGTGCCGGCCCGAGCATCTGGCAGCGCTTTTGCCACACGCCGAATATGGTCCGCGACGGCGACACGGGCGACGTCGCGTGCGACCACTATCGGCGCTATCGCGAAGACGTCGCCTTGATGCGCGAGCTTGGTCTGAATGCCTATCGGTTCAGCATTTCGTGGAGTCGCGTGCTGCCGAGCGGCCGGGGACCGGTCAACGCTGCGGGACTCGACTTTTATGAACGGCTGGTCGATACGCTGCTGCAGCAGGGCATCGAACCGATGGTCACGCTATTTCACTGGGACCTGCCTGCCGCGCTCGACGATCTCGGCGGCTGGCTCAATCCGGACATCGCCGGATGGTTTGCCGACTACGCGACGGCGGTCTTTCGCCGGCTCGACGGCCGGGTCAAGCTGTGGGCGACATTGAACGAGCCGTGGGTCGTGACCGACGGCGGCTACCTGCACGGCGCGCTGGCGCCCGGACATCGCAACCGCTTCGAGGCGCCTATCGCGGCCCACCAGCTGTTGCGCGCGCATGGGGCCGCCGTCAAAGCCTATCGCAGCGAAGGCAAGCATCGCATCGGCGTCGTCGTCAACCTCGAGCCCAAGTATCCGGCCTCGGAAGACACTGACGATCGCGCCGCCACGGCACGGGCCGATGCCTATATGAACCGCCAGTTTCTCGATCCGATGCTGCTCGGCCGGTATCCGGATGAGCTCGCCGAGATTTTCGGCGAGGCCTGGCCGAGCTGGCCGGCCCAGGATCTGGAGCTGATCAAACAGCCGCTCGACTTCGTCGGGATCAACTACTACACGCGCAACGTCACGCGGTTCGACCCCGACGCGTGGCCGCTGCGCGCCGCGCCGGTGCGCCAGAAGCGGGCCACCTACACTGAAACCGGCTGGGAGGTCTTCCCGCAAGGCATGACCGACATCCTGGTCTGGGTCAAGCAGCGGTACGGAAATCCTCCGCTGTACGTCACCGAGAATGGCGCCGCATTTTTCGACCCGCCGACGGCCGAAGCCCATCGCGTGGACGACCCGTTACGAGTCGATTACCTGCGCAAGCACATTGCAGCGATGCATGCGGCGATCGAGGTGGGCGTCGACCTGCGCGGCTATTTCGCCTGGTCGCTGCTGGACAATTTCGAATGGTCGCTCGGCTACTCGAAGCGTTTCGGCATCGTGCACGTCGACTTCGAGACCCAGAAGCGTACACCCAAGAACAGCGCGCGGCTCTATTCGAG
>DASYJB010000110.1:0-6135 GCA_035996965.1 Casimicrobiaceae bacterium
GCCTTTCCCGGTGTCATACAAACGTCTGGAAAAGGCGTGGGCGGAGCTTATTCGTCGATAGATGGCGTTTTTTTGCATTGGCGGCCCTAAACTTCGCGTGTTACAGTAACTTGCCGTTTTTGCGGGCTCAAGCCAGGCGGGGGGCCGGGAGAGGCGCGTCAGCGCCTGCTCGCGACCGGACGCCGCGCGACCCGTACACGGCCAACGAGGACCGAACGCGTGAGCGTGACAACGACCTCCGGCGACCGGACCACCCGGCGCCCGATGCCCAGAGACATGGCCAGGATACTCGGCGATTGCCGGGACCTCGCGATCCATCGCCTGCTGCTGTCGTTCACGTCGATGCTCGACCGCGTCGGAGACCTCCTGATGGCACGCGCCGAGCGCTCGGACGTGCGCGAGGATCAGTCGGTTTTTCTCGATGCGCGCGAGGCATTGACCCGCGAGCGCGCCAACCTGATGGCCGACTTCGAACGCCATCTGCGCCAGCTGGTCGACGAGCGCATCAGCGGAAAGACGCTGGTCAAGGCCGACTTCTCGGCGGTCGATGCGCGGAAGCTGACGCTGGTCGACACCGAGGCGATGGACGAGTCGGTGCTGTCGGGCAACATCGTGCGCGTCGTCGAGAATACCTGCCATGAGGAACTGCGCGAGCTCAACCGCGGCGTCGGCTTTCTGATGGGCGAGCCCAACCTGGAAACCGCCGCGAATCCGCTGGCGCCGACGACGATCGTCGCCGCGTTTACCGAAGCGCTGCACGGAATCAAAGGCGACCGTCGCATCAAGCTCGCGATCCTCAAGGAGCTCAACCAGACATCGTTCGGCGACATCGCCGCGATCTACGCGGACGTCAACCGACATCTCGAGGGCATGAATGTCGTGCCGCAGCTGCGCCCCGCGGCCGTCCAGCGCGGAGGCGTGGGTGGCCACGCAGGGCGCGGCGCCGACGACAGGACCGATGGATCCGCCCCGCCGCAGGGCGGCGGCGAGGTCGACCTGATGGCGATGCTGCAGCGCCTGGTCAGCTCTCGGATGGGCCAGCAGGGCGCGGCCGCCCCGATGCCTGCCGGACTTCCGCCGGGCGGGATCCAGGTGCCCGATGCCGGGCCGCCCGCAGCGCATGAGCCCGGTCAGGCGCTATCGATGCAGGCGCTGGTCAGCGCCTTGGGGATGATGGCCAGCAGCGGCGCAGCGCAGCAGGCGCAGCCTGCCGTCGGCCCGTTCGGCGGACCGCGCATCCTCGCCACACCTGAATTGGGCGACGCGCTCTCCCGGCTGCAGCACGGCGACAGCAACATGAATTACGGCGGCGTTTCGTTCCAGCTCGCAGGGCTGCAGCAGGACATGCACAACGTGCTGCGCGATCTGCAGGAGTCGCCGCTCGGCTCGAAGGCGAATCAGCTCGAGGCGATGACGATCGAGCTGGTGGCGATGCTGTTCGACTTCATCTTTGAGACCAAGGATCTGCCCGACAGCATCAAGGCCTTGATCGGCCGGCTGCAGATGCCGGTGCTGCGCGCGGCCATGCTCGACGGCGCGTTTTTCTCCAAGAAGTCGCATCCGTCACGCTTGCTGGTCAATGCACTCGCCCGCGCCGGCATCGGCTGGTCGCCGACGATGGGGCACGAGGATCCGCTGTACCGCAAGCTCGAAGCGATCGTGCATCGCGTGCTCGAGGAGTTTTCCGAGGACATCGGGCTGTTCGACGAGCTGCGCGCCGACCTCGAGAAGTTCCTCGAGGAGGAAGACAAGTCGGCCGAGGCGCAGATCCAGTCGACGGCCGAGGAGATCGATCAGCGCGATCGACTGGAGATCGCGCAGTCGGTCGCACACGCCGAAGTCGAGCTGCGCCTGAGGCAGCATGCGACGCCGACGTTTCTCGCGGCGTTCCTGCGCGAGCAGTGGACGGCGACGCTGACGCAGCGCTATCTGCGCGACGGCGAGACCAGCGAAGGCTGGACGTCGTCGCTGTCGACCCTGGACGATCTGATCTGGAGCGTGCAGCCCAAGCGCGAGACCGAGGAGCGCAAGCGGCTGGTCGCGATGCTGCGCAATCTGTTGAAGCGCCTGCAAGGCGGCCTGGTGAACATCCCGTGGGAGCCGGGCGGGCGCGAGCAGTTCATGACCAACCTGGTCGAAGCGCACGCCGCCGCGGTCAAGCCGAGCCTCGCCGCAGCGCCGATGCCGACGACCGCGGTCGCCGAAGCCGCCGCCGCCGCGGCCGAAGAAGCCACCGCCAAGGGCGACGTGGAGACTGCCGCCAAAGCGCGCAAGCTGGCCGAAGCGATGGCGCCGGCACCCGCGCCGCCGCCACCCGAGCCGCCGCCCGAGGTCCCGCAGGACCGCTTTGCCGAAATCGCCGCGACGCTCGACCGCGGCATGTGGGTCGAGTTCGAAGGCGAGGACGGGCAGCTCGCTTTCGCCAAGCTGGCGTGGGTGAGTCCGTTGCGCGGCACTTATCTGTTCACCAACCGCCAGGGACAGAAAGCCGTCTCGCTGTCCGCCGACGAGTTGGCCGAGCGTTTCCGCAACGACCGCGCCCGGCTGGTCGAGGCCGAGCCGTTGGTCGACCGCGCGTTTACCAGCATGATGGCGACGTTGGAAGAGAAGTTCGCCGACGACGGTACGGTCGCGGCGCAGCCGGCGTAGCGCCTTACTTTAGTGCGCTACGGCTTCGCCAGCGCCTCGGCGATTTCGACGACGAGCTGCGGTCCCCGGTAGATCAGCCCGGTATAGATCTGCACCAGGGTCGCGCCCGCTGCGATTTTTTCCCGCGCGTCCTCGCCCGACATGATGCCGCCGACGCCGATGATAGGCATCGCGCCGTCGAGTGCCTGCGCCAGCACGCGAACCGCAGCCGTTGATTTTTCGCGCAGCGGCGCGCCGGAAAGCCCGCCGGCTTCGCCGCCGTGCGGCAAGGCGCCGACCGTGCTGCGATCGGTGGTCGTGTTGGTCGCGATGACGCCGTCGATCCGTTGCTCGACCAGCGTCCGCGCGATCCGCTCGATGTCCGGGACCGACAGATCGGGCGCGATCTTGACCACCAGAGGCGTGTATTTGCCGTGCTTTTGCGAAAGCTTCGCCTGTTCGGCCTTCAGCGCCGCCAGCAGCGGCTGCAGCGCGGTGCCATCCTGCAGCTCGCGCAAGCCCGACGTATTCGGCGAGGAAATGTTGACCGTCACATAGCTCGCATCGCGGTAGACGGCGGAAAGACACGTCAGGTAGTCGTCGGCGGCGCGCTCGTTGGGCGTGTCGAAGTTGCGGCCGATGTTCAAGCCCAGGATACCGCCGCGTTTGGCGGCGAAACGCGAGCGCGCGACGTTGGCCAGGAAGCGATCGACCCCGTCGTTGTTGAATCCCATACGGTTGACCATCGCCTGGGCCTCGCGCAGGCGGAACAGGCGCGGCTTCGGGTTGCCGGGCTGCGGCCGCGGCGTCACCGTGCCGCATTCGATGAATCCGAATCCGAGCGTTGCCAGGCCGTCGATATGCGCTGCGTTCTTGTCCAGCCCCGCGGCAAGTCCGACGCGGTTGGGAAATTCGAGGCCCATCGCCACGACCGGCGACGCCGCCACGCGCGGCGCGGTCAGCTGCGCGGCGCCGCTGGCCACGGCGGCATCGAGCACCGCGAAGGCGACGTCGTGCGCGGTCTCGGGATCGAGCGTGAACAGCAGCGGTCGAAACAGCGGATAGAGCATCGGCGAAAGGTGGTCGAAAACGCCCGATGAGGAATGCCAAGCTGACGGCGCGCGGATGATAACATTCGCCGCGCATGATCTTGTTCCCTGAGCGAGCCGCCACGGTCGCGCCTGCGTCGCGCGCGCGGCGGGCCGTCGCGATGCTCGCCGCAACGGCGCGCGACGCTCGCCGGTGGCTGCTGTTCTCGCTGGCGATGCTGGCCGCGACGGCGCTCGATGCCGCGGCGCCGAACGGCGTCTCGCCGCTGCGGTACGATCAGCGCCCCGAGACGCGCGCCTTCATCGCCGAGCTCGTCGCCGAGCACGGATTCGCGCGCCGTGACCTCGCGCACCTGTTCGCGCGTGCGCGCTACCAGCCGCGAATCGTCGCGGCGATGTCGCGGCCGGTGCTCTCGCCGCCGAAATGGTACGAATACGCGCCGCAATTCTTGAGCCGCGAGCGCATCGACGGCGGGCTCGAGTTCTGGCGGACCAATGCGGCAACGCTTGCGCGCGCCCAAGGCGAATTCGGCGTTCCGGCCGAGGTGATCGTCGCGATCATCGGCGTCGAAACCTTCTATGGCCGCAACACCGGAAGCTATCGGGTGTTCGACGCGCTGACCACACTCGCCTTCGACTATCCGCGCAGAAGCGATTTTTTCAGGAACGAGCTCAGGCAGTTTCTGCTGCTGGCGCGCGACCAGGGCATTTCGCCGCTGGTGCCCAAGGGCTCGTACGCCGGCGCATCGGGCCTGCCGCAATTCATGCCCGGAAGTGTCCGGGCCTACGCGGTCGACTACGACGGCGATGGACGGATCGACCTGTCTGCCGAGCCGGCAGACGCGATCGGCAGCGTCGCCAATTATCTGGCGCGGCACGATTGGCAGCCGGGCGCTCCGGTGCTAGCCCAGGCGCGGGTCGATCCGGCGGCGAGCGAAGCCGTGTTGCGCAAGCTCGACGGCGGCGTCAGCGAGCGGCGGCCGCTCGATGCCTGGACACGCGACGGCGTCGGCGCCGACGCGTGGCCGGCCGATCCTGGTGCCGACCCCGTCGGCTTGCTGATGCTGGAGGAAGCCGAAGGGCCCAGCTATTGGCTGGCATTCGGCAACTGGTATGTGCTGACGCGGTACAACCGCAGCCGGCTCTATGCGACGGCGGTGTGGCAGCTGGCGCAGGCGCTGGTCGCGGCGCGCGGCGAGGCGACGCGCACCGAGGCGCCGACTGGTCCGGGGGCAACGCCGCCCGGTGCAACGCCGGCCGTGATCGATCCTAGCGCGGGCGATTCAGCGCGTTGACGTGCGCAGCCAGACCGAGCGTCGACGCATCGGCGCCGGCCGGCTCGACGCCGCTCTTCAGCGCGCTGAAAAGCGGCGCGGCCAGCGCCTTGCCCAGCTCGACGCCCCATTGATCGAACGAATTGATGCCCAGCAGCACACCTTCGACGAAGGTGCGGTGTTCGAACAGCGCGATCAGCTGGCCCAGCCGCCGCGCATTGAGCTCCGGCAGCAGCAGCGTCGTCGACGGACGGTTGCCGGGACAGACGCGATTGGCGGCGAGCGCGTCGGCCGTGGCCGGCGCGGTGTCTTTCGCCACGGGCGCGACTTCAGCCCGCGCCTCGTCGAGCGACTTGCCGCGCATCAGGGCCTGCGCCTGCGCCAGCGCATTCGCGATCAGCAGCGCCTGCTGCTCGCCGAGCGGGTGGGCCGCGCGCACCGGCACGATGAACTCGACGGCCGCGGTCGACGTGCCCTGGTGCAGCCACTGGAAGTAGGCGTGCTGGCCGTCGGTGCCGGGACCGCCCCAGAGCGCCGGCGCGGTCGGACCGTCGACCGGTGATCCGTCGCGCAGCACCGACTTGCCGTTGCTTTCCAGCGTCAGCTGCTGCAGATAGCTCGGCAACAGCTTCAGCGCCTCGGCGTACGGCGCGACGATGCGTTGCGGAAAGCCCAGCACGCGCGCATTCCAGAAATCGACCAGCGCCAGCAGCACCGGCAGATTGCGTTCGAGCGGCGTCTCGCGAAAATGGCGGTCGATGCTGGCCGCGCCAGCGAGTAGCTCCGCAAAGCTGTCCCAGCCGCAGCGAATCGCGATCGGCAGCCCGACCGGCGACCAGAGCGAATAGCGGCCGCCGACCCAGTCCCAGATCGGCAGTATGTCGGCGCCCGCGACGCCGAACGCGCGCGCCGCCTCGTCGTTGCCGGTGATCGCGACGAAGTGCGCGCCAAGTGCGCCGCCGGCGCCCAGCGCCTGCGCCAGCCACGCGCGCGCGGCATGCGCGTTGGCGAGCGTTTCGCCGGTCGTGAATGTCTTCGAGGTGACGATGAACAGGGTCGTCGCCGGATCGAGCCCGGCCAGCGCGCGCGTCAGGTGCTCGGGATCGACGTTGGAGACGAATGCGACGTCGGCGCCGTCGCCGCGGCTGCTGCGCGGCGGGGCCAGCGCATCGCAGACGAGCTTG
>DASYJB010000111.1:0-31065 GCA_035996965.1 Casimicrobiaceae bacterium
GCAGCCAGAACTCGCTCTTGCCTTCGTCACGGCCCGGCAGGCGAATCGCGAACTCCACTCGCCAGGACTGACCGGGCCGAGTGGCGACGTTCTTGCTGTATTGCGCCGGTGTCAGCATCTGCTCGAGCAGGTTTTCCAGCTGAACCTCGCCCCAGGTCCCACGCGTCTTGATGTTCGTCAGGACTTTCTTCAGGTCGCCGACGCCGGCCGCAAGCGTTTGCATCTCGCCCAGTCCCTTGTGAACCTGTTCGAGACGGTCGGACACGAGCTTGAACGATTCGCCCAAGCGCTGTTCGAGGGTCGCGTGCAACTTTTCGTCGACGGTCAACCGGATATGCTCGAGCTTTTGCGCATTGTCGGTGCGCAGGACCTCCAGCCGCTGCTCGACCGTCGCCCGCACCGCCTCGAGCCGCGACTCGTTCGACTGGGTCAGCGATGCGAGGCGCTCGTTCTGGACGTGCGCGCTGCCGGCAAGCTGGTTCTGCAGCGACTGGGTGAACTGGCTAAGGGTGGCGGCGAGCTCGACTCGACCGGTCTGCGCGCTCTGTGCCGCTTCGCCGCGCGCCTGCGCGAGCTCGGTGCGCAGCTCCCGCTCCAGGCGCTCGTTTTGCGCGGCTATCGCATCGAGGCGGGCCTTGAATTCGACGCCGCTCGCGATCCGGAACAGCGCCTGCACGCGCGCCAGGACGACGGCGACCAGCGCGGCCAGCACGCCAAAGCCGACGGCGAGGACGATCACCCAGATGGTGGATTCCATTGCCAACAGTTTACGTCGTCGCCCTCGGCGCGGCAAAGCGAGCGCGCTCGCGCTGCGTGCGGATGCGGCGGCTCAGGAAACTCAGGCAGCTTCGCGGCTCGCGCGCTTGCGCTCGTGCGCCAGCAGATGACGCTTGCGGATGCGAATCGATTTGGGAGTGACCTCGGCGAGCTCGTCGTCGGCGATGAACTCGACTGCGTATTCGAGCGTCAGCTGGATCGGCGGCGTCAGCGCGATCGCTTCGTCCTTGCCCGACGCGCGGACGTTGGTCAGCTGCTTGCCCTTGATCGGATTGACGACCAGATCGTTGTCGCGGCTGTGGATGCCGATCACCATGCCTTCGTACAGCTTGTCGCCGGGAGAGACGAACATGCGACCGCGCTCCTGCAGCTTCCACAGCGCGTAGGCGACCGCGTCGCCGGCTTCCGCCGAGATCAGCACGCCGTTTCGCCGCTCCGGAATGTCGCCGCCGACCTTGGCATAGCCGTCGAAGACGTGGCTGATGAGGCCGGTGCCGCGGGTCAGGTTCATGAACTCGCCCTGGAAGCCGATCAGGCCTCGCGCAGGAACACGGTACTCGAGTCGCGTGCGCCCGCGGCTGTCCGATTCCATGTGCGTGAGCTCGCCGCGCCGCATGCCGAGCGCTTCCATTACCGCGCCCTGATGCGCATCCTCGACGTCGACCGAAAGCTGCTCGAACGGCTCGCACTGCTCGCCGTCGATTTCCCGGAACACGACGCGCGGCCGCGATACCGCGAGCTCGTAGCCTTCGCGCCGCATGTTCTCGAGCAGGATAGTCAGATGCAGCTCGCCGCGCCCGAAGACGGTGAAGATGTCGGTGTCGGCGGTGTCCTCGACCTTCAGCGCGACGTTGGTCAAAAGCTCGCGCGACAGCCGCTCCCGCAGGTTGCGGCTGGTCACGTATTTGCCTTCCTTGCCGGCAAGGGGCGAGGTGTTGACCTGGAACTGCATCGACAGCGTCGGCTCGTCGACGGCGATCATCGGCAGCGCGTCGGGCGCATCGACCGCCGCGATCGTCGTGCCGATCGACAATTGATCGATGCCGGTGATCAGCACGATGTCGCCGGCCGCGGCGCTTTCGACCGGCGTGCGCTGCAGCCCGGAAAAGCCGAGCACCTGCCCGACCTTGCCGCGCACCGACGCGGCGTCGCCGGAAAGTACCATGACTTCCTGGCCCGGCACGAGCCGGCCGCGGCGGATGCGGCCGATCCCCATCCGTCCGACATAGCTCGAGTAATCGAGTGCGCTGATCTGCAGCTGCAGCGGCCCGTCGGGATCGCCAGTCGGCGCCGGGACGCTGGCGAGGATCGTCTCGAACAGCGGCCGCATGTCGGTGCCCGTGGTCTTCGGGTCGAGCGACGCGTAGCCGTTCAGCGCCGACGCGTAGACGACCGGAAAATCGAGCTGGTCTTCGCTCGCGCCGAGCCGGTCGAACAGCTCGAACGTCTGGTTGACCACCCACTCGGCACGTGCGCCCGGCCGGTCGACCTTGTTGACGACGACGATAGGCTTCAGCCCCTGCGCCAGCGCCTTGCGGGTGACAAAGCGGGTCTGGGGCATCGGCCCCTCGACCGCGTCGACCAGCAGCAGGACGCCGTCGACCATCGACAGCACGCGCTCGACTTCGCCGCCGAAGTCGGCATGGCCGGGAGTGTCGACAATGTTGATGTGCGTATCGCCATACTCGATCGCGCAATTCTTGGCGACGATGGTGATGCCGCGCTCGCGCTCGATATCGTTGCTGTCCATCATCCGCTCGGCGACGTGCTGATAGGCGGCAAACGTCCCTGCCTGGACCAGCAGCTTGTCGACCAGCGTGGTTTTACCGTGGTCGACGTGGGCGATAATCGCGATGTTGCGCAGCTTTCTGCGCGGCGTGATGTCAGTCATGGTGCGGTGCGGGAGCGAAACGGCCTATTGTAGCGGATCCGGCGACCCGCCGCGAGAAAATAGTTGCAAAATCCGGCATTTAGAGGTACTATCCAATAATTCGGCGGCCGTTCCGGTCACCGCCGATCCCCCAGCCGGGCCGGCCTCGTTGGCCGCAAACCCGCTGTCCCGATGTCATTATTCGCTGCCTGGACCGGAACTCGCGACTAGCGAGAGGCCGCGCCAGGAGCACCATTGAATGAGTAGCACTACCCCGCAGAGCTTTGACGAGCTCGGCTTGAGGCCGGAGATCCTCCGCGCCGTTGCCGAAGCCGGATACACGACACCGACACCGATCCAGCTGCAGGCAATCCCGCTGATTCTCGAAGGCCTTGACGTCATGGGCGGCGCCCAGACGGGGACCGGCAAGACGGCCGGCTTTGCCCTGCCGATACTGCAGAAGCTGCTGCCGCTTGCCAACGCCAGTCCGTCGCCGGCGCGGCACCCGGTTCGCGCCTTGATCCTGACGCCGACCCGCGAGCTGGCGATCCAGGTCGAGGAAGCGATCGCGACGTACGGCAAGTACACGGGCATTCGCTCGACGGTCGTCTACGGCGGCGTCGACATACGACAGCAGCTTCCGACGGTTCGGGGCGGCATCGAGATCCTGGTGGCGACCCCCGGCAGGTTGCTCGATCACATCGAACAGAAATCGGTCAACCTGGGGCAGGTCGAGATCTTTGTACTCGATGAAGCCGACCGCATGCTCGACATGGGCTTCATTCCCGACATCAAGCGGATCATGGCGCTGCTGCCGGCGACTGCGAAGCGGCAGAACCTGCTTTTCTCCGCGACCTTCTCGAACGAAATCAAAAAGCTCGCCGACCAGCTGCTCAATGCGCCCCGGCTGATCGAGGTCGCGCGCCGCAACACCACCGCCGAAACCGTCTCGCAAAGCGTCTACAAAGTCTCGGCCGAACGCAAGCGTGCGCTGCTGGCGCATATCGTCACCTCGCGCAATCTGTGGCAGGTGCTTTGCTTCGTGCGCACCAAGCACGGCGCATCGCGCCTGGCGCGACAGCTCGAAAAGGACGGCCTGAAGACAACGGCGATCCATGGCGACAAGAGCCAGCCGGCGCGCCTGGAAGCGCTCGACGATTTCAAGGCGGCCAAGGTTCAGGTGATGGTTGCGACCGACGTCGCCGCGCGCGGGCTGGACATCGACGACCTGCCTCTGGTCATCAACTATGAGCTGCCTTACGTCCCCGAGGATTACATCCACCGTATCGGCCGCACCGGTCGTGCCGGGGCGAGCGGCGAAGCGATTTCATTCTGCTCGCCCGATGAGGAGCGGCTGCTCACTGAAATCGAGCGGATGCTCAAGCGGTCGATTCCGGTCGCCCCCGCCGACGGAATCCCGGCCGAACGCGCGCCGGCGCATGCCGAGCGCGCACCGGCGCACGCCGGTCGTGAACCGCGCGTTTCGCGCGAGCCGCGCGCCGTGCGGGAACCGCGACAGGCCCGCGAAGCCAGGCCGGCAAAGCCGCCGCGCGAGCGCGCCGCCGAGACGCCGCCTCCTCGGCGCGACCACGCCGTCGACGACACCCGCAATCCCGACCAGCCGCTGATCGAGCGTCCGGCCGTGAGGCAGAACGGCTCTGGAACGCTGGCGCCGTCGTCGCATACCCGGCCGGCGTTGCGCAAGTCGCATCCGATTCCCGCGCTGCTGATAAAACGCACCGCCGGCGAGCCGGAAAAGGTCTAGCGCCGGTCTTCGCGCGCTTTCGCTTCGTCGCGGCCGCCGATCAGCCCCAGCCGCACGTACACCGGCCGCGCCGCGGCACGCAGGCCGGGCAGCGCGCGCCAGAAAATGAGCAATGCGGCAAGGCAGAGGACCGCGTTCAACGAGAACGCGACGTCCTCGCCGGCGTAGCGCGCGATCGCTCCGCCCATCAGGTTGCCGAACGGCAGCGCGCCCAGAAACGCCATCGTGTAAAGGCTCATCACGCGACCGCGCTTGTCGTCGTCGACCAGCGTCTGCACCAGGGTCTGTATCGACGCCTGCGCGGCGATCAGCCCGGCGCCCAGCACGATGAGCAACGGCAGCGCGAGAGAGAAGCTCGACGCATGCGCGAACGCGAGCATCGCCAGCGACGCGCAGGCGCCGGCGACCAGAATCACCCGATCGAGTCCTCGCGTCGTCCGCCGGCTCGCCAGATAAAGCGCCGCCAGCAGCGCCCCGGTTCCCGCCGACGAAAGCAGGATGCCCAGCGTGCGCGCGCCGCCGCCGAACACGTCCTTGGCGAATACCGGCATCAAGGTCGAATACGTGCCTATCGTCCCGCTGATGGCCGCGATCAGCAGCAGTCCCGCGCGGATCGGCGCGAACCCGAACGCGCTGCGCACGCCCTCTAGCCAGCTGTGCAGCAACCCGCGCGGCGGCGGCGCCGGTGGCCTCGCCGGCCACCGCATCATCGCCAGTGCGATCAACACCGCGCCGAACGACAGCGCGTTCAGGCCGAAGCAAAGCGCCTCGCCGACCGCCGCGATCAGCACGCCGGCCAGCGCGGGGCCGACGACGCGCGCGCAATTGATCAGCAGCGAGTTCAGTGCGATGGCGTTCGGCAATTCGCTGCGGTGCTCGACCAGCCGCGCGATCATCGCGTGCCGCAGCGGAATGTCGAACGCCGACGCACAGCCGAGGACCAGCGCCAGCGCGGCGACATGCCAGACGGCGACAACACCGGTCGCGGCGAGCACGGCCAGCGTCGCGGCCTGTGCGAGCATTACCGACTGCGTAATCAGCAGCGCGCGGCGGCGATCGACCCGGTCAGCGAGCACGCCGGCGACCGGCGCGATGAACAGCACGGCGATGTACTGGCAGAACGTGACGAAGCCCAGAAGGAGCGCCGAGCCCGACAGCCGGTAGGTGAGCCACGACATCGCCACCTGTTGCAGCCAGGTGCCGATCAGCGACAGGCCCTGGCCGAAGAAGAACAATCGGTAGTTGCGGTGCGCGAGCGCGCGAAAGGTCTGCAGCCTGGGCATCGAGATTGACCAAAGTTTCGCGCCGCGTGCAGCGCTCGGGCGCATCGTGCCGGCGGCCCAGCGGCCGCCGATTCAGGCGCCCAGTCGCTCAAGCTGGGTGCGCAGCTTCTCCAGCGTCGATTCGAGACCGGCGAGGCGCGCCCGTTCCTGAGCGACCACCGCGGCCGGCGCGCGGTCGACGAAGCCGGCATTGGCGAGCTTCGGCTTGAGCCGCGCGATTTCGCCTTCGTGCCTGACTATATCCTTGCCGACGCGTTCTCGCTCGACGGCAACGTCGACTTCGATCCTGAGCATCAGACGATACTCGCCGACGATTTGTACCGGGGCGTCGGACGGCGGCAATTCATCGACGATCTCGACGCCGGCCAGCTTGCCCAGTGCCGTCAAATACGGCGCCAGTTCTCCCAGCATGGCACGCTCACCGGCTGCGATCATCGGAACTCTCTGCGCCGGTGAAATGCCCATTTCGCCGCGCAACGCCCGGCAGGCATTGACCATCGATTTGAGCAACGCCATCTTGTCGTTGGCCGCCGCGTCGATACGATCGAAATTCGCTCGCGGAAACGGTTGCAGTGAAATCGTATTTCCTGTCTTTCCGGCTAACGGCGCCACCGTCTGCCAGAGCTCTTCGGTGATAAATGGCATGAACGGGTGCGCGAGCCTTAGCGCGGCTTCGAGCTCGCGTACCAGGACCGATCGCGTTCCGCGCGCCGCCGCGGCGTCGCCCGCCGCGTCCGCACCCTGCAGCTGCACCTTGGCTAGCTCCACATACCAGTCGCAATATTCATCCCAGACAAACTCGTACAATGCCTTGGCCGCGAGGTCGAATCGATACGCGTCGATGTTGGACGCGATCTCGTGCTTGGCTTGTTGCAGCCGCCCGAGGAGCCAGCGATCGACAAAGCTCAGCTTCCTTTCGGCATCGGGTGCCAGTCCAACGTCTTTTCCCTCGACATTCATCAGCACGAAGCGCGTCGCGTTCCACAGCTTGTTGCAGAAATTGCGGTAACCATCGCAGCGCGACAGGTCGAAATTGAGCGTTCGGCCGAAGGTCGCGAGGCTCGCGAAGGTGAATCGCACGGCGTCGGCGCCGAATGCCGGTATGCCGTTCGGAAACTGCTTGCGCGTACGCTTTTCGATCGACTGCTTCTGCTTCTCCAGCATCAGCCCCGACGTGCTCTTGGCGACCAGCGTCTCGACGTCGGCGCCGTCGATCAGGTCGAGCGGATCGAGGATATTGCCTTTCGACTTGGACATCTTCTGCCCTTCCTCGTCGCGCACGATCGAATTGATGTACACGTCGCGGAAAGGCCGCTCGCCGGTGAAATAAGTCGTCATCATGATCATGCGGACGACCCAGAAGAAGATGATGTCGAAGCCGGTGATCAGCACCGAGCTCGGCAGGAACGTCCGCAACTCGGGCGTTTGTTGCGGCCAGCCCAGGGTCGAATGACACCAAAGCGCCGACGAGAACCAGGTGTCGAGCACGTCGTCGTCCTGCCGGAGCGCAGACGCGGGCTTGCCCGCCTGCGCGGCCGCCTCGGTCACGTTGCGCGCGACGTAGACCCTGCCCGTATCGTCGTACCACGCCGGGATGCGATGGCCCCACCACAGCTGGCGCGAAATGCACCAGTCGCGGACGTTGTCGAGCCAGTGGTTGTAGGTCGAGGTCCAGTGCTCGGGCACGAAGTGGATCGACGCCCGCGAGCCACCGGCCGGATCGGGCAGGCTGGCATTGACCGCCTGCAGGCAGATATCCTTGAACGACTTGCCGGGAAACCAGGCATGCGTGTCCGGCGCGGGCTTGGTCATGGCGACGAACCACTGATCGGTCAGCATTGGCTCGACGATTTCGCCGCTGCGCTCGCAGCGCGGCACGACCATCCTGTGCGGCTTTTCGCCGGCCAGCAGTCCCGCAGCCTCGAGGTCGGAGAGCACGAGCTTGCGCGCAGCGTAGCGATCGAGGCCGCGATACTTCGCCGGCGCGTTGTCGTTCACCGTCGCCTGCAGCGTGAAAATCGTGATCGGCGCGAGGCCGTGCCGCTGGGCGACGTCCCAGTCGTTGAAGTCGTGCGCCGGCGTGATCTTGACCGCGCCGGTGCCGAATTCCTTGTCGACGTAGCTGTCGGCGATGACCGGGATCCTTCGCCCGGCGAGAGGCAAGGCGACCTCCTTGCCGACCAGGTGCGCGAAGCGCGTGTCGTCCGGATTGACCGCGACCGCGACGTCACCCAGCATCGTTTCCGGACGTGTCGTGGCCACTGTCAGCTGGCCCGAGCCGTCGGCGAGCGGGTAGCGGATCTCCCAGAGCTTGCCGACCACCTCCTCGTTCTCGACTTCGAGATCGGAGACCGCGGTACCGAGCTTCGGGTCCCAATTGACCAGCCGCTTGCCGCGATAGATCAGGCCATCCTCGTAAAGCCGCACGAAGGTCTCGATCACCGCATTCGACAGGCCTTCGTCCATCGTAAAGCGTTCGCGCGACCAGTCGCACGACGCGCCGAGCCGCCGCATCTGGTGGGTGATCGTCGATCCCGACGCCTGTTTCCACGCCCAGACTCTTTCGATGAACTTTTCCCGGCCGAGCTCCTGCCGCGACGTCCCTTCGGCCTTCAACTGATTCTCGACCACGATCTGCGTGGCGATGCCGGCGTGATCGGTGCCTACCTGCCAGAGCGTGTTGTCGCCGCACATGCGGTGATAGCGGATCAGGACATCCATCAGCGTCTGCTGGAACGCGTGTCCCATGTGCAGCGTGCCGGTGACGTTGGGCGGAGGCAGCTGGATGCAGAACGCTTCCGCACCCGGTTGCATCGACGGCTTGAACAAGCCGCGGCCTTCCCAGTATGGATACCATTTCGCCTCGATGGCGCGCGGTTCGAAGCTCTTGCCTAAAGTCATCGCGATTGCAGGAATATCTCGTAAAAACATGACATTGTAGACGAATCCACCGCGCGTAGCAGCGCCTCGCGCGGCTAAAGCGCGATCAGCGCGCGAGCGCGGCGGACGCCTGCCTCGCTGGCTTTCGGTCGATGCGCCGCCCAAGCGCCTGCGCAAGCGCGTCGAGCTTGTCCATCAGCGTCGCGAACTCGTCCGGCGTCAGCGCCTGATCGGCGTCGCACCATGCCTCCGAAGGGCACGGATGCACTTCGATCAGCAGCGCGTCGGCGCCGGCCGCGACTGCTGCGCACGACAGTGCCGGCACCATCCACGCCTTGCCACCCGCGTGCGACGGATCGACGATGACCGGCAGGTGCGTCTCGCGTTTCAGCACTGCGACCGCGGTGACGTCGAGCACGTTGCGATACGCGGTCTCGAACGTGCGGATCCCGCGCTCGCACAACATGATTCGGTGATTGCCGCCGGCGGCGATGTACTCGGCGGCCATCAGCCATTCGCTGATCGTCGCGCTCATTCCGCGCTTCAATATCACCGGCACGTCGACCCGGCCGACTTCCTTCAACAGATCGAAGTTCTGCATGTTGCGCGTCCCGATCTGGATGACGTCGACCTTGTGCTCGAGGAATGCGTCGAGCATCCGCACGTCCATCAACTCGGTGACGATCGGCAGCCCGTGCCGCGCGGCCGCGTCACGGAGCATCGCAAGTCCGTCGACACCCTTGCCCTGGAATGCGTAGGGGCTGGTGCGAGGCTTGAATGCGCCACCGCGCATCAGACGCGCGCCGGCGGCGGCCACGCCGTCGGCGGCGGCATCCATCTGCGGCTGCGTCTCGACCGAGCATGGGCCGGCGATGACCTGCACGGCGTTCGCGCCGATCTTGACGCCGGCGACGTCGACGATCGTGCTGGCCTTGTGCCATTCCCGCGCCACCAGCTTGTACGGCTTCAGGATGTGCATCGAGCGCTCGACGCCGGGCAGCGGATCGAACATCTCGGGATCGAGCTTGCGCTCGTCGCCGATCGCGCCGATCAGCGTCCGCTCGGTGCCGCGCGACACGTGGACCTCGAGTCCGGCGGCGCGGATCCTGGCCTCGACCGCGGCGATTTCGACGTCGCCGGCTTCGGGTTGCATGACGATGATCATCTCTGGCTCCTTGAAAAAAATCGGGCGGCCTTTAGGGCCGCCCGATTTGTCTTGAAACTTTGTGCTTCGAACTATCGGCGAACGCGGCCCGGGGAGGTTATCCCAAAATAGTAAAAGCCGACGTACCCGGCGGTGCGGGCAGCCTTGCCGTGGCCGGCGGAAGCGAATCGGGCGTGCAGCGAATTCATGAGCCCGAGTCTAGCACGTCTCGCCACCGGCAGCGCAACCTGCGCCGGGGTGACTTGGGCTTCAGTGATCGCGCCGCCACAGCGCGATCTCCCGCTCGATCGCCTCGGCGACATAGGTGCGCAATACGCCGCCGACGTGCTCGGTGATCGCTGCTATCAGCTCGGCGCTCGCGCGCTCGACAATAGGCTGCAGGTGCTGGGCGAGCTGGGTCTTGAGGCCGGTGTCGGTAAACAGATCGACCCGCTGCAATACCTGCATCGACACCTGCTCGGCTAGCGCGCGCCAGCGCTCTTCCTCGGCGGCGGCCTTCGCCGCGCGCTCAGCCGAGTCGTCGACGACGACGACTGGGGCGGGGGCGGCGGCAGGCGGCGATTCCGATTCCGATTCCGATTCCGGTTCGGGTTCGGGTTCGGTCTTGAGCGTGACCGGTGGAACGACGGCGAGCGTATCCGGGCCGGGGCCGGTAATGCTGTGCGTCGACGGGTCGATCGTGTCCATCACAAGCCAATCGGACGTGTCGCCATCCATCGGCAACTCGACCGGGATAGCGTCGGCCGTTTGCATGATCGCCACGCTGTCCGCCTGCGGTGGCGGGGGTGCGTGCTGGGCCTCCGCCGGTTCCAGCGCCATCGAAGGCTGCACCGCCGTCTGCAGATCCGCACCATCGACAGCGCCGGCTTCAACCACGTCGGTGAGCACCGGCACATCGGTCTCCCGCTCGTCGTTCGCAGGAATGCCGGCGACGACATCGGTCAGCACCGGAATATCGACGCCGCTGCGGCCGCGGTTACGCCGCATCAGCGCGTCGGCCTGCTCGAGAAGCTCGCGCGCGCTCGCCATCAGCCGCGCTCGCTCAAGTTATGGGTGCGAAGCTCATAGCCGCGTTCGCGATAGAAGCGAAAGCGCTCGCGCGCCGCGGCCGCACCGGCTTCGTCGGCGCCGACGACTTCGGCAAGGCGCTCGAAGCGCGAGAAAAACGGCGGCGGCGCGTCGTGCAGATTGATCAGCACCGCTGCCGGCCCCTGATGCTCGAGCAGGTGGTCGACCCAGATCGGGGTTTCGGCGGCGAGCCGGCTGCCGATCCGGCAATGGGGCAGGAATCCGATCGCCGGCTGGATCCACAGCATCCGATCGAGCGCCTCGGTCGACTCGGCATCGCCGGTCAGGACCCGCACGCTGCCGTGCTGCGCAAACGCCTTGGCGACCAGCTTGGCGACGACGTCGAAGCGATCGCTCACGTGCGTGTAGAAATCGATCGAGGTCATCGAAGCATCCGCCGGAGGATTCCGCGTAACGCGCGCTTAAGGCTCGCGCGACCTACGCGGCGGTCTCCTGCGACAGCACCCACGTGGTCAGCAGCGGCACCGGACGGCCAGTCGCGCCCTTTTCCTTGCCTTCTTTCCATGCCACACCGGCGATGTCCAGATGCGCCCAGTCGAACTTCTTGGCGAACTTGGACAGAAAGCATGCCGCCGTGATGCTGCCGCCGGCGCGGCCGCCGATGTTGGCGAAGTCGGCGAAATTGCTGTTCAGCGCCTCCTGGTAATCATCCCAGAGCGGGAGTTGCCAGGCGCGGTCGAACGCGTCTTCGCCGGCATTGAGCAGCGCCCGTCCGAGGCTGTCGCTGTTGCTGAAAAGGCCGGAGGCGACGTGGCCGAGCGCAATGACCATCGCACCGGTAAGGGTGGCGATGTCGACGACGGCCGCCGGCTCGTAACGCTCGGCATAGGTCAGCGCGTCACAAAGGATCAGGCGACCCTCGGCGTCGGTATTGAGCACCTCGATCGTCTGGCCGGACATGCTGCGGACGACATCGCCGGGCTTGGTCGCCCTGCCGTTGGGCATGTTCTCGCAGGTGGGCACGAGGCCGATCAGGTTGACCTTTGCCTTGAGCTCGGCGACTGCACGAAACGCGCCCAGAACGCTGGCTGCCCCGCACATATCGAATTTCATCTGATCCATGTCGTTGCCGGGCTTGAGCGAGATGCCGCCGCTGTCGAAGGTTATCCCCTTGCCGACCAGCACCAGCGGCTTTTGCTTTTTCGGACCGCCGAAGTACTCGAGGACGATGAATTTCGGCGGCTGATCGCTGCCGTTGGTCACCGACAGGAACGATCCCATTTTCAGCTCTTCGAGCTTGGGGCGGTCGAACACCTCGCATTTGAAGCCCAATTCCTGCGCCAGCGCCTGCGCGCGCTCGGCCAGATGCGCAGGCGTGCAGATGTTGCCCGGCAGGTTGCCCAGGTCGCGGGCCAGGTCCATGCCGTGCGCGATCGCGAGCCCGCGTGCCGCGGCGGCCTCGCCGGCGGTGAGGTCGCTGCGCTGCGGCACCGATAGCGTGAGCTTTCGCAATGGGCGGCGCACGTCGGCCGGCTGGCTTTTCATCTGGTCGAAGCGGTAGACGGCCTCCATTGCGACGACAACCGCGTGCTCGACCCGCCAGGCCACTTCCCTGCGCTTGACCTTTTCCTCGGTAAGATAGACGACTGCCTCGTACGACCCGGTTTCGTTGAGCAGGCGTACGGCGGCGCGGATGGCGCTGCGGAATTCGCGCTCGCGAAAGTCGCGCTCCTTGCCCAGGCCGACCAGCAGGACTCTATCGGCCAGCGTCCCGCGGACGTTGTGCAGCAGCAAGGTCGCGCCGAGCTTGCCCTCCATGTCGCCCCGGCGAATGATCTCGCTGATATAACCGTTCGAGGCCCGGTCGATCAGTTCGGCCGACAGGCTCGGCTTGCGATTGTCGAATACCCCGACGACGACGCAGGCGCTGCGCTGCTTTTCTGGGCTGCCGCTTTTTATGGTAAATTCCATCGCCTTCCTTCGAACGAAAAATTTGCCTTTAGGCGGTACGAACCGCATTATCGGCAAATCGGCCTGAAAAAGTCAAAATATTTCCGTCGTCATGGTCTTCCGGCGCAGCCTCGTGCGAGAACTGACCGCGACAGCGGTGGCACTCTTCCTCGTACTGCTGGGGATACTCTTCACCAATCTGGTCCTGCGGCTGCTGGCTCGCGCCGCCGGGGGAACCGTGGCTCCCGAAGGGGTTCTGGCTCTTTTGGGCTTTAATGCCCTCTTCTACTTCAACATCCTCCTGTCGGTTGCGCTGTTCCTGACCGTCCTGCTGACGCTGTCGCGCTGGTATCGCGACAGCGAGATGATCGTCTGGTTTACCTCGGGTCAGAGCCTGACCGCCTGGCTCAAGCCGATACTCTGGTTCGCCACGCCGTTCCTCCTGGCGATCGTCGCGCTTTCACTCTGGCTCTCGCCCTGGGCCGAGGCGCGGCGGCTCGAATACGAGCGCCAGCTCGAGTCCCGCGAAGAGCTGTCGCTGCTGACGCCGGGACTGTTCAAGGAATTCCGCCAGGCGAAGCTGGTCGTGTTCATCGAAAGCATCAACACGCTCGACGGAACGATCAAGAACGTGTTCCTGCACTCGATCGACAGCGACAAGGACGTGACGACGGTCGCACGCTCTGGCCATCTGGAAGACGCGCCCAACGGCGACCGCTTCATCGTGCTGCAGGACGGCCGCCGCTACGAGGGTACGGCGGGAAGCGCCGATTTCCGCACGGCGGAGTTCGAGCGTCTCGGACGCCGGATCGAGCCGGCCGAAGTGCGCGCGCTGCCCGCGTCGCTGAAGGCACTACCGACCGACGTGTTGGCGCTGGCGGACGGCGCGCCCGAGCGGGCCGAACTGTTCTGGCGCATATCGGTGCCGATCAGCGCCCTGCTGCTCGTGCTGCTGGCGATCCCGCTCGCCTACGTCAATCCGCGGATGGGCCGCTCGCTCAATCTGTTCACCGCGCTGTTCATGTACATGTTGTACAGCAACTGCCTGAACATCATGCAGAGTTACATCGCCCAAGGCCGCATTTCGCTGCTGCTCGGCCTGGTCGTCATCCATTCGCTCGCGGCGGCCGTCGTCGTCGCGCTATTCCTCAAGCGGCTGGCCGTGCGCGGCTGGTTCCCCCGGCGCCGCCTCGCGTGAAGACGCTCAACCGCTACGTCGGACGCGAAGTGCTCTATGCGACGGCCTTGATTTTCGTCGCGTTGCTGATGCTTTTCGCTTTCTTCGATCTGATCCACGAGCTCGGCAATGTCGGGCGCGACGGCTATCCGCCGGGTCGCGCGTTGCTGTTTGTCGGCCTGAGCCTCCCGGGCCATGTCTACGAGCTGATGCCGACGGCCGCGCTGATCGGAACGCTGTTCGCGATCGCGCAGCTGGTAGGCAATTCCGAGTACACGGTGATGCGCGCTTCGGGCGCGTCGCTGACTCAAATCACCTGGGCGATCGTGCGGGTCGGTATCCCGCTGGCCATCGCCACGTTCCTTGCCGGCGAGTTCCTGGCACCTCCGGCCGAGCGCCTGGCGCAGCAGGTTCGCGTTCAGACGCAGGGCCAGGCGCTGCGCTTTGTCGCGCAGCAATTCCAGTCGGGTTTCTGGTTCAAGCAAACGCTGCCGGACAGCGACATCCAGACTTTTGCCAACATCCGCAGCCTCCTCGCCGACATGACCTTGCTCGGCGTGCGGATCTACGAATTCGACGCCGACCTGCGCCTGAAGGCGTTGCGCGTCGCCGATTCCGGCAGCTTCGTCGCCGACGGCGAATGGAAGCTCAAGAACGTGCGCTCGACCGAATTGGGGCCGGACGGCGCCAAGGTCACGCAGTCGAGCGAGTACGCCTGGGCGACCGTCCTGAAACCTTCGCTTTTGACCGTTTACCAGGTCGCGCCGGAAAAGTTGGAGATCGAGTCGCTATACGACAACATCCGCGTATTGGGCGGCAATCAGCAGAAAACCTCGCGCTTCGAGATCGCGCTGTGGAACAAGATCTTCTATCCAGCGGCCGTGGTCGTCATGATGGTCCTGGCACTGCCTTTCGCCTATTTCCAGCGCCGCGCCGGAGGCGTCGGCTTTCGCATTTTTGCCGGAACGATGCTGGGGTTGGTCTTTTTCCTGGTCGGCCGTCTGTTTTCGTACCTCGGCATCATCAACGACTGGCCGCCGCTGTTCTCCGCCGCGTTTCCGGTCGTTGCCTTCGTCGCCGTCGCCGCCTCCATGCTGTGGTGGCTGGAGCGGCGGTAGCGCGGCGCAAATGAAAATCCCCGCCGAAGCGGGGACCAGAACCTCATTGCAAGCGCGCCGCGGTCGCGCGATTGCGCGCGAGCTACGCGGTCGCGACTGCGGCCGCCGGCACGATGCTGACGAACGTGCGCTTAGCGCTGCCCTTGATGCTGAACTGGACGCTGCCGTCGACCAGCGCGAACAGCGTGTGATCCTTGCCGATGCCGACATTGGTGCCCGGATGAACCTGGGTGCCGCGCTGCCGAACGATGATCGCGCCGGCGGTGATCGCCTCGCCGCCATACGCCTTGACGCCAAGCCGCTTCGAATGCGAGTCGCGACCATTGCGGGAGCTGCCGCCTGCCTTTTTGTGTGCCATTTGTCTGCCTCGAACGAATGCTTCAGCCGACGATGCCGTCGATCTGCAACTCGGTATATCCCTGACGATGCCCCTGGTGCTTTTGGTAATGCTTGCGGCGCCGCATCTTGAAGATCTTCACCTTGTCGCCGCGCCCGTGCGCGAGCACCGTTGCGTTGACCGTCGCGCCGGCAAGCATCGGTTGGCCCAGCCGGACGCTGTCACCGTCGCCGACCATCAGGACTTGGTCGAGGATCACCGCCGCGCCCACGTCCGCCGGTATCAGTTCTACCTTGAGTTTTTCGCCGGGGGCGACCTTGTATTGCTTGCCGCCGGTTTTTATGACCGCGTACATAGGAAAGCTCCAGATGGATTCGTTGCCGCAAAAAGGTCGTTATTTTAAGACCTTAGGCCATCGGTGTCAAAGCGAAGATCGGGCGCCGGATCCGGTTCCGGCTTCGGGTACACTACCGGCCGGCGCCAGCGGGCTTCGCGGCGGCGGCCTTTAGCGCCGCCAGCGTCCGACCCAATCCAGCCGCCTCACGTGCCCATTCCACTGCTCCAAGCCGCGCTGCGCGACGACCTGCAGGCCGTCGACGGGGTCCTGCGCGAAGCACTGCACTCGGACGTCGCCCTGATCGGCCGGATCGCCGATCACATCATCGCCGGCGGCGGCAAGCGGCTGCGTCCGGCGCTGTTGCTGCTGGTTGCCCAGGCATGCGGCTATCGAGGCCCGCACCAGCACACGCTGGCTGCGGTGATCGAAATGATTCATACGGCGACGCTGCTGCACGACGATGTCGTCGACGAATCGTCGCTGCGCCGCGGCCACGACACGGCGAACGCCATTTTCGGCAATTCGGCGAGCGTGCTCGTCGGCGATTTCCTGTATTCACGGGCGTTCCAGCTGATGGTGACAGTCGACAACACGCGCGTATTCCAGATTCTCGCGGCGGCGACCAACATCATCGCGGAAGGCGAGGTCATGCAGCTGATCAATTCCGGCAATCCGGAAATCGACGAGACGACTTATCGCGACGTCATCCAGCGCAAGACCGCCAAGCTGTTCGAGGCCGCGGCTCGGCTGGGCGCGGTGCTGGGCGACGCGGCGCCACCGCTGGAGGATGCTCTGGCGCGCTACGGCACGCATCTGGGCACCGCATTCCAGCTGATCGACGACGTTCTCGACTACACCGGCGACCATGCGGCCATCGGCAAGAATCTCGGCGATGATCTCGCCGAGGGCAAGCCAACGCTGCCGCTTATCCGCGCGCTCGCCGTCGGCTCGCCTCAGGAAGCGGCGCTGATCCGGGGCGCGGTAAAGGCCGGCGGACTGGCCGATTTTCGCCCGGTGCTCGCCGCCTTGGAGCGTACCGGCGCACTTGACTACACGCGGGCGAGCGCCGAAGCGGAAAGCAGGCGAGCGATCGCGTGTCTGGATGCGTTGCCGCCTTCGACTTGCCGCGAAATCCTGCTAGAATTACCGACTTTCGCGGTGACGCGCGCGTTTTGACGTTCGAGACCTGCGCTCCTGCGGCGTTGCTCTCGACGCGGCAGCACGGCGACCGTCGGGGTGTAGCTTAGCCTGGTAGAGCGCTACGTTCGGGACGTAGAGGCCGGAGGTTCAAATCCTCTCACCCCGACCAGTTTTCCCGCGGAAGAGTCGGCCGGGTCCGGGCACCACCAAACATGATGCGTCGGGAGCTACAAATTTGTTGCTTCGCCCACGATGCATTTGCCCCGTGGACAACTTGTAACCGGATATTGCGCGCCGTCCCCGCCGTGGGGCACCTAGCCTTATAATCAGCGCGTTTCGCCGCCTCGCTTCCCGTTGCCGGCCCGTCTGACGGAGAACTCCATGTCGATTTCGCGTTACCTGCTTGCCGCCCTCTGCCTGACGTCCCTGATCCTTACCGGTTGCAGCAAAAGCGGCAGCAGTAGCTCGAGCAACGCGCAGATGCGCGTGATCAATGCCTTTTCGCAGGCCAACGCAATCGACGTATCGGTCAACGCCAAGCCGGTCGTCGGCGGCCTGGCGTTCCAGTCGAATTCGCAATACGCAGACGTCGACAGCGGAAGTCAGATGGTGATCGTCAGCGTCACCGGCGCCTCGACCTCTCTGGTCAATACGACCTACAGCCTCAGCAGCAATACCAAGTTAAGCTACGTTATCTACGGGCCGCAGACCGCCGTCGGCGCCGTGCTGCTGACCGATTCGTTCAACGATCCGGGCGACGGATTTTTCGCGCTGCGTCTGGTCAATGCCGCCCCGGGTCCGGGGCCGCTGGATCTCTACGTGACTGCGCCGGGTGCCGACTTGAGTGCCACGGCGCCGTCGATCGCCAACATCGCCTACGGCTCGAACAGCTTGTTTGTCCCGATCGCGATCGGTGCCAGTTTCGAGATTCGCATTACGCCGGCAGGCACCAAGGACGTGATCTACGACGGGGTGCCGCAGACGTTCGCCGCACACTCGGGCGCGACCATCGTCGCCTTCGGCAAAGGGAGCGGCAGGCTGGTCAACGTCGTCCTTCTGCGGCATGACGACACCGGATCGGGCGCGCTGGTCGACAGCCTGCTGACTCAATACAAGGTGGTCAACGCCTCGCTGGTTCCCTCTGCGCTGAACGTGCTCGTCGACGGGACCCTGCAGCTGTCGAACATCCCCTATACGGGCGTGTCGAACTATCAGCGGACCAGCACGGGAACGCACAATTTCAGCTTCGAGGCGACGACGACGCCGGGCGCGTCCTTGCTGACGCTGGTTCAGACCTTGACCGCGGCGACCGACACCTCGATCGTCCTGACCGGAACCGCGGGCGCGCTGCACCCGGTGGTGCTGCACGACAACAACCTGCCGCCGCCGGTCTCGACCGCCAACGTACGGTTCGTCAACGCGTCCGCGGACGTCCCGGCGTTCGACGTGTTCATCAATTTCAGCAAGCAGGTTTCGGGCCTTTCGACCAATAGCGCTTCGGGATACATCAATCTCAGCGCGGCCGCCTCGACCGGAACCAGCTATGAATTCGACTTCAATCTGGCCGGGACGACCAACTCGTTGCTGAAACTGACGTCCGTGGTGCTCACCGCGGGCCATACCTACACGGTCTATCTCGCCGGTCCGTCCAGCAGCCTCCGCGGGATCGTGTCGCAGGACAACTGACCGATCGCCTGGCCGCGGCGCCGCCCGGAATTCGCGCCGCGCGGGCGTCCCCGCGCGCGCCCGGCCGGAGCGATACGTCGGATGGCGGCGGCCAGGACAAGCGGCGCGGCGGCTGAGCAAATTCATTGATCCGGAGCAAACGATGCGCGCGCACCCATTTCTCGTTGTCTTGACCTGCGTCCTGTCGCTCGCGCTGGGTAGCTGCAACACGGGCAAAGGTGTCAGCAACGGCAGCACGCATGGCACGCTGCGAGTCCTCAACGTCATCCCGAACGCCGGCGGCCCGTTGAACGTCACGTTCGACTTGAAGCCGTTCGTGACGGACCTGCCGTTCGAGGGAATGACTCCGTATCAGACGATCGACGCCGGATCGCGCGAAGTGCAGATGAGCGTCGCCGGAAGCTCGACCAACCTGATCGACGTGACACCGATTTTTCTGCCCGACGTCGCATATACGATTGTGGCGTTTGGCGCACTCGCCAACGCGAGGGGCATCATCCTCAACGACACGTTGATCGTCGATCCGGGTGCCGGCATGTTCGCGTTGCGAGTGATCAACGGCGCGAGCAACAACGGCGGAATCGATGTCTACGTCACGCACCCCGGCGAAGACCTCAACACCGTCTCGCCGAGCATCGCCGGCGTCGGTTACGGCACCAGCAGCGTGTTCGTCAATCTGCCGGTGGGCAATCGCGAAGTTCGCGTCACCGCGGCCAACTCCAAGCAAGTCATCTACGACGCGCCCGCGCAAACCTTCGTCGAGCGCGCCCAGGTCCAGGCGATCGTCTATTCGCGCGGCAGCAGTACGCTGGTCAATGTCGCCTTTCTCAACATAGACGCCACCGGCACTGGATCGATCGCCAATAGCTCGCTCGCTCGTTTCAAGGTGATCAACGGCTCATCGGTGGGTTCGCCGTTGAATGTTTTCGTCGATCAGGATCTCGCGCTGTCGAACATTCCCTACGCGGCCGCATCGAGCTACCAGACGATCAATGCCGGACAGCGGGTGCTGACCGTGGAACCGACAGCGACGCCGGGCGCAGTGCTGCTGACGCTCACGCCGACGTTTCCCCCGGCGAGCGATACGGCGGTCGCTATCACCGGCACGGCCGGGGCGTTGACCGCGACACTGTACAGCGAACCCAACTTCCCGCCGGCGCTGGGTCGCGCCCGCGTGCGCTTCGTCAACAGTACGACGGACGTTGCGGCCCTCGATGTGTTCATCAACTTCAGCCGGCAGGTCTCCGGCCTGGCGATGAACACCGTCTCGGCCGGTATCGAGCTCGATGCCGACGCGACAGCGGGAACCCCGTACAAGTTCGACTTCAACGTCACCGGATCCAACCAGAGCAGCCTGCAGCTTCCCGCGGTGCTGCTGCTCGGCGGACAGCTGTACACGATTTATGTGGTCGGACCGGGCGCCGCGCTCGCCGGCGTCGTCGTCCAGGATAACTAGGGCCGGTTCGGGCGATTGGCGGCTCGCTCTTGCATAACGAACTGACGCCAGCCGAAGCCGCCGGCGCCTACGCGGCGCATACGCCGATGATGCAGCAATATTTACGCATCAAGGCGGAGCATTCCGACAAGCTCGTGTTTTACCGGATGGGCGATTTCTACGAGCTTTTCTACGGCGATGCGCAGCGCGCGGCGCCGCTGCTCGATATCACCCTGACCGTGCGCGGCCAGTCGGCGGGTGCGCCGATTCCGATGGCCGGCGTCCCGTATCACGCGGTCGAGCAGTATCTTGCCAAGCTGGTTCGCCTCGGCCATTCCGTTGCGATTTGCGAGCAGATCGGCGATCCAGCCGCCAGCAAAGGGCCGGTCGAGCGCCGGGTAACGCGCGTCCTGACACCGGGCACGCTGGTCGACGCCGGTCTGCTCGACGGCAAGCGCGACTGCCTGCTGGTCGCGCTGCATGCGACGGCCTCGCGGACCGGCGTCGCGTGGCTCAATCTGGCCGGTGGCAGGCTGCACCTGCGCGACGTGCCGCTGGCCGAGACGGAGGCGCTGCTCGCGCGCATCGATCCCAGCGAGATCCTGCACGCCGAAGACAGCGCTGCTATCGTCTTCGCGGGCGCGCCGGCGCACGCGCTGCCGCCCTGGCGCTTCGATCGCGCCACCGGTGTGCGACGCTTGTGCGCCCAATTCGGCACGCGCGACCTCGCCGCATTCGGCGCCGATGACGCGCCGCTCGCCGTCGCCGCCGCCGGCGCTCTGCTCGACTACGCGCAGGCCACGCAACAGGCAGCGCTCGCGCATGTCCGCACGCTGACCGTCGAGCGCGCAACCGATCATCTGGCGCTCGACCTCGCGACGCGGCGCAATCTGGAGATCACCGAGACGCTGCGCGGCGAACCTGCGCCGACGCTTTATTCGCTTCTCGACGGCTGCTGCACCGGTGCCGGCAGCCGCCTGCTGCGGAGCTGGCTCACCAATCCGCTTCGGGCGCAGTCCGCCGCGGCTTTGCGCCACGCGGCGATCGCGGAGATGGCGGCAGCGCCGCCATCGCGCGGCGCGTTGCGCAAGGCGCTGAAGACGACGGTCGATATCGAGCGCATCGCATCGCGCATCGCGCTGCGCTCGGCCCGGCCGCGCGATCTCGCCGGACTGCGCGATACGTTGCAGCGCCTGCCCGTGCTGGCAACGTCGGTCGCCAACTGCGGCTCGCCGCTGCTTATCGCCGCCGCAGCCGCGCTCGCGATCGAATCGCGCTGGGCGGAGCTCCTCGCCCGGGCGATCGCCGCCGAGCCTGCGGCCGCGGTGCGCGAAGGCAACGTGATCGCGGCCGGCTACGACGCCGAGCTGGACGAGCTGCGCGCGATCCAGGACAACTGCGGCGCGTTCCTGGTCGATCTCGAAGCGCGCGAGCGGCAACGCACGGGGATCACCAGCCTCAAGGTCGAGTTCAACCGCGTGCACGGCTTCTATATCGAGGTATCCAACGCCAACGTGCAGCGCATTCCGGACGACTACCGGCGGCGGCAGACGATGAAAAACGCCGAGCGCTACATCACGCCGGAGCTCAAGACGTTCGAGGACAAGGCGCTGTCGGCGCAGGAGCGCGCGCTAGCCCGCGAGCGCAAGCTGTACGAGGAGATCGTCGCCGCGCTCGAGCCGTCGATCGAGGCGCTGCAGCGCGCGGCGCTCGCGCTGGCCTCGCTCGACCTGTTCACCGCGCACGCCGAGCAGGCCGCCGCCCTCCGCTGGACGCAACCGCGCTTCAGCGCCGAGCCAATGCTCACGATCCGCGGCGGGCGGCACCCGGTCGTCGAAGGGCAGGTCGAGCATTTCATTCCGAACGACCTGTCGCTGGCTGCCGCACGGCGGATGCTGATCGTCACCGGCCCGAACATGGGCGGCAAGTCGACCTACATGCGGCAGACTGCCGTCATCGCGCTGCTTGCATACTGCGGGCTGTTCGTTCCGGCGACCGATGCCGAGATCGGCGTGCTCGATGCGATCCATACCCGCATCGGTGCGGCCGACGATCTCGCCGGCGGACGTTCGACGTTCATGGTCGAAATGACCGAGGCCGCGTACATACTCAACCGGGCGACGCCTGCCAGTCTGGTGTTGATCGACGAAATCGGCCGCGGCACCTCGACGTTCGACGGACTGGCGCTGGCATGGGCGATCGCGCGCGAACTCGCGCTCAAGAACCGGTGCCTGACGCTTTTCGCCACGCACTACTTCGAATTGACTGCGCTGCCGGCGGAGATCGAGGCCTGCGCCAACGTGCATTTCGACGCGGTCGAGCACAAGGACGGCATCGTTTTCCTGCACGCGGTCGAGGAAGGTCCGGCGAACCAAAGCTACGGTCTGCAGGTGGCGCGGCTCGCCGGCGTTCCGGCCACCGTGATCCGCGGCGCACGCACGCACCTGGCGCGCCTCGATCACTTCAGCGCGCGCCGCGACGGCGATTTGTTCGCGGCTATCGCGCCGCCTGCCGATCCGGCGCCCGCGGACTCCTCGCTGCGCGATCGCTTAAAGGCGCTCGACCCGGACGCGATGTCGCCGCGCGACGCGCACGAAATTCTCTACGAGCTCAAGCGTCTGGCGGACGACGCGTAGGAGCGCCGTGCGATGCCGCGCCGCTTCGAGGTCCGCGGTGATCAGTGGTGGTGCCCGTGCGCTCCGTGCACGTGGCCGTGCGCGAGCTCTTCCGGCGTCGCCGGGCGCACGTCCAGAACCGTGCCGTCGAAGCGCAGCCGCTGCCCGGCCAGCTGATGATTGCCGTCGACGACGACCTTGCCCTCGGCGATATCGGTGACCGTGTAGACGATGCCCTCCTGATCGTCGCCGTCCCCCTGCCCCTCGAACTGCATTCCCACCTTGACCTCCGGTGGAAAACGATCCTGCGACTCGATCCGAACCAGGTCGGCGTCGTAGTCGCCGAAGCCGTCTTCGGGCTCGAGACTGACCGAGACCTGGTCGCCGACCGTCTTTTGCGCCAGCGCCGCCTCGACCTTCGGGAAAATGCCGTGGTGCCCGCCGTGAAGGTAGGTGATTGGCTGCGTCGACTCTTCGATCAGCTCGCCGCTGGCCGAAAAAAGCTTGTAGCTGAGAGTGACGACGGTGTTCGAGAATATGTTCATCGGCGGATCGGGTCGGTTGGGCGCGGCTTCGCGAACATGCGTGCACGCGGCGTCGATTTTACCGCAACGCGGCCGACCGTCGACCGGCGATATCGGCAGCTATAATTGCGCGATGTCCGACGACGCTGATCGGAGCCTGCTCGGAGGATTGGCACCGGCAGCGTTCCTGCGCCGACACTGGCAGAAACGCGCGCTGCTGGTGCGCGAAGCGATTCGCGGCTTCGGCGGGCTCGTGTCGCGAGTCGAGCTGTTCCGCCTCGCTTGCCGGGACGACGTCGAATCGAGGTTGGTGCTGCGCGAGGGTGGACGCTGGTCGCTGGCACACGGACCTTTCCGCGCCGCGGACTTGACCTCGCTTCCCTCGCGCCGATGGACGCTGCTGGTGCAAGGGGTCAATCTGCATCTGCCCGCCGCCGATGCGCTGCTGCGCCGCTTCGCCTTCATCCCGTACGCGAGACTCGACGACCTGATGGTCAGCTACGCTGCGCCGGGCGGAGGTGTGGGCGCGCACGCGGACTCGTATGACGTCTTCCTGCTGCAGGGCGAGGGGCGGCGGCGCTGGCGCATCAGCCGGCAGCGCGATCTGTCGCTCAAGCCGGCATCGCCGCTCAAGCTGCTCGCGAACTTCCGTCCCGACAGCGACTGGACGCTCGGCCCGGGAGACATGTTGTACCTGCCGCCCGACCACGCGCACGAGGGCGTCGCCATCGACGCCTGCACGACCTATTCGGTCGGGTTCCGCACAGCTTCGACGCAGCAACTCGCGACTGCCTTTCTCGACTGGCTGCGCGACGAAGTCGCGCTCGACGGCCGTTACGCCGATCCGGATTTGCGGCCGGCGCGCGCGCCGGCGCGCATCGGTGCGGCAATGCAAGCGCAGTGCGCGGACGCGCTCGGCCGCATCCGCTGGAACCGTTCTGCCGCCGACGTCTTTCTCGGCTGCTATCTGACCGAGCCCAAGCCAAACGTCTATTTCACGCCGCCGCGGCGCCCTTTGACACCGCGCGCGTTCGCCGCGGCAGCGGCGCGACGCGGCGTGCGTTTGGACGCGCGCACGCAGTTGCTATACGATGGCCGCTGGGTCTTTATCAATGGCGCCGCGATCGCGCGGCCCCGAACAGGCGGACCGGCGATCGAGCTTTTGGCCAATGCGCGCGGCATGGCGAGCGGCAAACCGCAGATAGCCGCGCCGGCCAAACTGCTCTATCGATGGTATTGCGATGGCTATCTCCACCTTGATTGAAGCAATCCGCCATGGCCGACTCGACGCCGGCTGAGGCGCCCGCCGAGCCCCGCCTGGTCGAGCTCTTAACGCTGGCCGAGCAAACCGAAGCCATCGACACTTTGATCGAGCTGGCGCGGCAACATATCCGTGTCTTCGATCAGGACCTGGCGCAAACCGGGTGGGGGGGCGCGGGCCGCGCCGATCGGCTGGCGGCATTCCTGCGCCAGGTCCGCGGCCGGCGGCTGGACATCATCGTGCACGACACGCGCTATCTGCAGAGCGCTTGCCCGCACTTGCTCGGCCTGCTGCGGAATTACGGCCATGCGCTGACGATCTATCAGACCGGTCCGGAGGGCAAGGTAGCGACCGATCCTCTGGTGATCGTCGACGGCAGGCATTATCTGCATCGCTTTCACTTCGAGCAGCCGCGCGCCTCGCTCGGCATCGATCAACCGGAGCAGACGCAGCCGCTGGCCAGCCGCTTCGACGAGATCTGGGCGACCGGCGAAGCGGGCTTGAGCGGCACCGTACTGGGCCTCTGAGCGCAGTCCATGGCGGCGCAAAAGCGCGCCCTGCATACTTCGAAGCATGTAAATCCATCGTCTTTGTGCTAACATTTCGGGGTCGGTTGCACCTCCGTTGCCCTGCCGAAACGCTTGCATCGGCCGTCTGCGGAAGCCGATTTTCGCCACCGAATATTCGACTGCTGAATTTCCATCCTTCATACACGAGTAGGGGAACCCAATGAACAAGTTCGTATCGGTATTCTTCGCCGCTGCGTTGGCGCTTGCGCTGAACGCTTGCGGCGACAACGGCAAGGCGGCGGCTGACGCCAAGGCAGCATCCGACAAGGCGGCTGCCGCCGCCAAGGAAGCCAGCGACAAGGCTGCGGCCGCAGCCAAGGACGCGGGCAGCGCCGCTGCGAACGCAGGCGCTGCTGCGACCGACGCAGCCAAGGCCGCGGGTACCGCTGCGATGGATTCGATGAAGGCTTCGCCCGCGACGCCGCCCGCCAGCACGATGACGCCCGCGGCTCCCGCGAGCACGATGGCGCCCGCGCCGGATCAGTCAAAGTCCGACAGCACGAAGAAATAATTTTCGGTTCAGCAGCAATCAAAAAGCCGGCTTGCGCCGGCTTTTTTTCATCCGCAGTCGCGTTGCGGCGTGGCGGAAGCGTCAGAGCGGCGCCCCGATGCGGCGCGCTACCTCGCGATACTTGGCGATCACGTCGCCCAGATCCCGCCGGAAGCGGTCCTTGTCCAGCTTTTCCTGGGTCGAGTGATCCCAGAGCCGGCAGCCGTCGGGCGTGAACTCGTCGCCGAGCAGCAGCAGCCCTTGCGGCTCGGCGAGCGCGTGCCCGAACTCGAGCTTGTAGTCGACCAGATCGATCCCGGCGCGCGAGAATAAGGGTTGCAGCACCGCGTTGACCTTGTGCGTCAGCGCTTTCATCTGATTTATCTCGTTCGCACTCGCCCAGCCGAGCACTCGAATGTGGTCGTCGTTGACCAGCGGGTCGTGCAGCGCATCACTCTTGTAGAAGAACTCGAATATCGGCTCGGCCAGGCGTGTTCCTTCGGCGATGCCGTACCGCTTGGCCATCGAGCCGGCACAGACATTGCGCACGACGCACTCGACCGGGATCATCTTCAGCGCACGCACCAAGGTGTCGCGCTCGTTCAGCAGACGCACGAAATGCGTCGCAACGCCGGCTTCGGCGAGCTTGCCCATGATGAAGGCGTTGATCTTGTTGTTCGTCTCGCCTTTCTGCGGCAACTGCGCGACCTTGGTCCCGTCGAATGCGCTGGTGTCGTCGCGGAAATGCATGATCACCAGTGCCGGATCGTCGGTCGCATAGACCGTCTTCGCCTTGCCGCGGTACAGCTGTTGGCGTTTCTCCATGCCCCTCTCCTAGGAGACGAATTCGCGCCAGGCGAATCCTTCGTGCTGGTCGGCAATGCCGATCCAATCGGGCGCGCAGTTAAGGGCCCCGGCCAGCGCGGCACGCGCCAGATCGGGGCGGTTGTTGTGCTGGCTCAAATGCGCGGCGACCAGATGCTTGAGCCGCGAATTGTCCAGACGTCCCAGCAGCGCCGCCGCGGCCGCGTTGTCCAGATGTCCCTGCTTGCCGGCGATGCGCTGCTTCAGCGGATAGGGGTAATCGCCATTGGCCAGCATGTCGACGTCGTGATTGCACTCGAGCACCAGCGCGTCGCAGCCTGACAGGCTCGCCTCGACGTGCGCGGTCGAGACGCCCAGGTCGGTCAGCACGCCGATCCGCCACCGGCCGTCAGAACAGACGAATTGGACCGGCTCGCGAGCATCGTGCGGCACCGGAAACGGCCGCACTTCGATGCCGTCGATCGCAAAACGGTCATGGCTGTCGAATCCGTACACGCGCGGCAGCGCGGCGAAGCGCTCGGCGACGGCGGCCAGAGTGCCGAACGTCAGCCACACCGCCGTGCCATAACGCGCGGCGAACGCTGCCACGCCGCCGACATGATCGCTGTGCTCGTGAGTGACGATGATCGCGGTGACGCTCTCTGCGTCCACACCCAGCCGGGCAAGACGCGCGACGGCATCGCGAATGCCGAAACCGCAGTCGATCAGCACGCGCGTGCTGCCGCATTCGACCAGCAGGCCGTTGCCTTCGCTGCCGCTACCGAGACAGGCGAAACGCACTAGGGCCTGTTCAGACGGTCACTTCAACTGGTCCTTGAGCAGCGCAAGAATTTTCTCGCTGTTCGCGGTGCGGTCGACGACGCCGTTCGGATCCTGCACGGTAATTACGCTCCGTGGATCGGCCTGGGTCACGACGACTCGATACTGTTCGGGCTTGTCCGGAGGCGCCGTTTTCCAGAACTGCATCTTGGTCAAGGTATCGGCCAGCCATCCCTCGGACTTTTTCTTCTCGAGCTCGGGATTGGCATAGCGGACGAAATACAGACCCTTCGAGCGATCGCGGTCGACGACGGTGAACCCGGTGCGGTCGAGCGCCAGGCCGACGCGGCGCCACGCGCGGTCGAACGTGTCGTCGACGACCAGCTGCACGCCGTCGGTCCCCTTGTCGATGCGCGCCCGATCGGGCGCCTTGCTGTCGGCCGCGAGCGCCTGCGCCGCCGCGGGCGCCGGCGTGCCGAGCGCAACCATCAGCCTTTCGAGGAATTCCGCTTCGAGTTGAGGGTTCGGAGGCGATGGCGTCCACGTCCAGTCTTCCGGCGATCCGCCCTGCCCGGTCTTCATCGGCCGTTGCTCGGAGCCACGGTGGCTGACGTAGATCTCGACCGTGCCGGGTTCGCTGCCTCGCTCGATCCGCGTGCGGAATTTGTCGCGTTTGTAGGTATCTACCATGAAGCTGACGTACTTGTTCGCGAATTGCTGCAGCCAACCGTCGGGCTTGTCGGAGCGACTCTCTGCCCAGTCGGTTTCCATGATCCCCAGCGCCGGTTGCTCGACGGCGAGAACAAAGCCGTTCTTGGTCCAGAAATCGCGCAACGTCGTCCAGGCAGCCTCCGGACTCGCGTTGACGACCAGCCAGCGCTCGCTGCCGGCGCGAGCGACGCGTGCGTCCGGATTGGGCGGCAACACCTCGCTCGGGCGCGGCGCGGCGGCGCGCGCCGCGACTGCGCCCGAGGCGGTCGTCGCCTGATAGCGATCGTCGTAGTTCGGTGTCGTCAGGTCGGGCGGCACCTCGAGCGCCGGCGCCGACCCGGCGGATTTGTAATCGATCTTCTTGCCCATATTGAACGTCATCGATTCGCAGCCGGACAAGAGCACCGCGACGACAGCGGCGGCAACGGCGGCGGCGAGGGAGGGACGCGGCAAGCGCCGCAGCAGGGAAAAACGAGGCATGCGAATTCTCCTACAGGCACCCCGCGCGCTTGAGCGCCGCGCGGACGGTGTCGTGATATTGAGCAGCGAGCGGCGTCAACGGCAGCCGCAAATCCGGCGCGATCATGCGCATTTCGGCGAGCGCCCATTTGACCGGGATCGGGTTGGCCTCGACGAACAACTTGGCGTGCAGCGGCATCAGCCGCGCGTTGATCTCGCGCGCCTCCTTGAGCTTTCCCGCCAGCGCCGCCGCGCACACCTCGGACATCGCACGGGGCGCCACATTGGCAGTCACCGAAACGACGCCATGGCCGCCGAGCAGCATGTACGCCAGCGCGGTGTCGTCGTTGCCCGAGAGCAGGGCGAACGATTTGTCTTTGGGCAACCGGTCGATCAGGTCGACATGACGGACCAGGTCCGACGTGGCGTCCTTGATGCCGATAATGCCCGGCAGTTGCGCCAGACGGAGCACCGCGTCGTTACCGATATCGGCGACCGTTCGACCGGGCACATTGTAAATCAGCAGCGGCAAATCGACTTTTTCGACGATCGTTCTGAAATGGCGGTACAGACCTTCCTGCGACGGCTTGTTGTAATAGGGAACTACCGACAGGCCCGCGGTGGCGCCGGCGTCCTTCGCGTATTCGGTCAGTGCCATCGCTTCGGCGGTCGAATTGGCGCCGGTGCCGGCGATGATCGGCAGCCGCGCGGCAGCATGGTCGATCGCCGTTTTGATCAGCAGGCAGTGCTCGTCGACGCTGACCGTCGGCGACTCGCCGGTCGTGCCGACGACGACGATGCCTGCGGTGCCGTTGGCGACGTGGAAATCGATCAGCGTACGCAGGGCCGGCAGATCGAGCGCTCCGCCGGGCTGCATCGGCGTCACGATCGCAACGAAACTTCCGGTCAGCATCGAGGCCAATCTGGGAAAAGCGCCATTTTACCCGAATCGAAGCGGGCAAGGCATCGCGCCGGCACCCGGGATCGGGACGTCAGCGCGCGGCAGCGTCCTGCGCCGCGGCAGCATCCTGCGGCAACAGCGGCGGCCAGCGGCGTCCGCGCCCGACGGCCGCGATCCGCTGCATGACCGCCGGGCGCGCAGCGCCCACCAAGCCCTGCTCGAAGGCAACGATGGTCAGTCGTTCGCGCAAAAGCGAAAGCAGTTCGTCGGCGGCCAACAGATATTCCGGATGGGACGGCCGGCCATAGGTTTCGTTGCCGGCCGCGAATGTCTCGTACAAGAAAGCGCCGCCGCCATCCAGCGAGTCGAGCAACTTGGGGAACAGCGGCCGGTGCAGATAGTTGGCGACGACGATGGCATCGAACTGCTGGCCCGGCAGAGGCCACGGCCCGCCTTCGAGATCGGCGGCGATCGTCGTCACTCGCGGCACACCGGCGAGCGCGACAAGTGCCTGGCTATCGCGATCGACGGCGACGACGTCGCAGAGGCGGGCGGCAAGGAATCGGCTGTGCCGGCCCTGCCCGCAAGCGACATCGAGCACGCGCGCTCCCGGCGGGATCAGTGGCGCAAAGCGCACGATCCAGGGCGATGGCGCAGCGTGGATCGCTGCTGCGGTCATCGCTTGGCCCGACGCGGCTTGCGTGCCGGCTTGGCCTCGCCGCTCACGTCGAGCGCGCTTTCGGCCGCGGCCTCCTCGATCAACCAGTCGATGAACGCCTGCGCTTCCGGGCGCAATGCGGAAATCGTGCCGCGGACGATGAAATAGGAGCGTGTCGTCGCATAGCGGTTGGGAAACGGCGCCACCAGCCTGCCTTGCGCGAGCAGGCTGTCGATCAGCGGCACGCGGCCCAGCGCCACCCCCTGGCCGTCCAGCGCGGCCTGCATCACCTGATCGAAATGGTTGAAGCGCAGCGATCCCGCCGACTCGATTTCATCGATGCCGTTGGCAGCCAGCCAAACTGACCAGTTGAGCCACGGAAAGCGGCCCCGTTCGTCATCGATATGCAGCAGAACGTGCCGGGCCAGGTCTTCAGGGCGCTTGAGCGGGCGCGCGCGATCGACGGCGAGTCCCGGGCTGCACACCGGCAACAGCCGCTCGCCGAACAGCCGCACCGCGCCGGGCGGCGCCATCGCATCGCTGCAATACCGTACGGCCAGATCGATGCGCTCGCGCTCCAGATCGACGATGCGATTGTCGGCGGAGATGAACACGTCGATGGCCGGATGGCGGGCACGAAAGCGCGCCAGTCGCGGGATCAGCCATACCGAGGCGAACGGCTGGTTGGTCGAAACGGTCAGCGGCAGAGACTTCTGCTCACGGCGGATCTTGGCCACCGCCTGCGCGAGCTCGTCGAGAACGTTGCGGGCGGTTGCCTGCAGAATCTGGCCGGCGTCGGTCAGGCGCAACTCGCGGTGCCGGCGCTCGAACAGCGCGAAGCCTATCTGCTCTTCGAGCGTCTGCATCTGGCGGGACAGCGCCGACTGCGTCAGAAAAAGCTCCTCGGCGGCGCGGGTGAACGAAAGCTGGCGCGCCGCCGCCTCGAAGCCCTTCAGCAGGTCGAGCGACGGCAGGCGCGGTCGCGCGCGCGGCTTCGATACTGCGGTTTTGTCCATGCTGAACCTTCATGCAGCCGTTTGCCGGCGACGCCGGCGTGCGGCGCGCGCCACCGTCCGCCGTCGCGGCTCGGACGGCCGATTCGGCGAGCGTCCCGGCGGTGCCGCATGCATTCGCATTATGCATCAGGGCGGCGCGGGGTCGGACCCGCTCCGGCCAGGCGCCGCCGAGGCCACGAATGGCCGTACCGCGGCGAAGGTGCCGGGTTAGCATTCCATTTTGTCATGCGACACATGCGGCGAATTCGTTGGTCAAGCCCTCGGCCGGCGCCGATACTTCAGCTGCAAAGACCGGAAACGCAGCAGCTGGGGGCGACCGGCCGATGCA
>DASYJB010000112.1:0-7556 GCA_035996965.1 Casimicrobiaceae bacterium
GCGCCGCGACGCCGAGGCTCAGCGACGCGAGCTTGGCGTTGAGCTCGGGAAACGGGGGCACCGCGTCGAGCTTCAGTATCTCCTTGGCTATCGTGCCGGTGTACTCGGGATAGACATCGATGCTGCCCTGGGTCAGGGCGCCGAGCACGATCGCTGTATTGCCCAGCCCCTGTCGGTGCACGACCGTCGCTTCGCCGGCCGACTGCGCCGTCTGCGCGAGGATCTCGCCCAGGATGTACGATTCGGTGAAGCGCTTGGAGCCGACGTTGAGCGTAGGTTCGGTCGGGGCCGCGCCAAAGCCGAGCACGGCGGTGGCAGCGATGGCGAACGCGATTCGAGGCGCGTTCATGCGGTCATGCGGGCGCCGACATGGGGCGCGGAGTGTCTCGTGGCAGTCATCGGTGGAAGTATCCACCGTCTGAGCCCGCGTTGTCTTTGATGTCATCGCAAGAGTTCGCCAACGGCACGATGCGCCTCGGCGATCGCCGCGTGCGCATACGGGTCCCAGGCCGCATCCGAATTGGCGATGGCCACACGCCCGACACGCCCTCGCGCTATCTCGCTGGGTTCGGGGCCATTGCCGGGCGGGTCGAAGAGCGAGTTTTCCGTGTACGAATAGCCGTGGCCCCAGCGATTTACGGTGATCGCGGCGATGTCGGCATCGGCGTTGAATCCGCCGGGGCCGAGCATGCGCGTCAACTCGTCGCGGGCCTGCCGCTCGAACGTCTCGAACGACGTCGTGTAGAGGATCGCCCGCGCCGTGCGCAGGCGCGTACGCAGATCGAGACCGGCTGCACGCGTGACTGGCACGTGCACGAGATGCAATATCATCGGTTCGTCGGGCGAACGCGGGCATCGGTAGTTGCCGAGACTCACCGGGTAGTCGAGCTTCACCCGGGAGAAGAACCCCATCGGGTTGGAGATTTCATGTACTCCCTGCTCGATCCATGCCCTCCAGTTGCGTACCGCGACTTTCACGTAGACGAGCGGCGCCTTGACGTTGAGTGCGAGCGCATTCGCCTGCGGGGGTGCGAGCTCTTTCATGATGTAGGGGATCATCATGTTGTAGCAGGCCAGCAGGCAGTGACGGCCCCGCACGCGGCGCAGCACGCCGCCGTGCATATATCCCACGTCGACGCCGCCGGCACGATTGCGCACTGCCGCCACCGTGCTCGACAGGCGCAATCGGGTCAGCGCCGCGGGACGGTCGAGCTTCGTGTAGTCGAACCTCGCCGTGACAATATCGTCCATCGTTCGGCCGGCCGCCACACCCGGGATCAGGCGGCGCACGAGCAGGCGCGCAAGCGATGCGTTCCCGTCCGGGAAGTGATAGATGTACGGCTCGTCCATCTCCAGCGCCGCCTCTTCGTCGCGGACCAGTCCGAGGCCGGCGAAGCCGGGATAGCCGGTGTTGAAAGCGTCGAGCGCAGGGACGGCGTCGATGCCCACGGCGAAGAAGTCGAGCGACCGCCCCTGCAACGTGTCTGCCGCTCGCTCGTCGAGTCGCCAGTGGCGCGTCAACCAATCGCGGTAGCTCGTCTTGTCGAGGAGAGCCTCCTTTTCCTCGTGGCTCAAGCCGGGCAGCAAGTCGCGGTCCGATGTATAAAGCTCAACGAGCTGCGCGCGCAGTTCGGCAGGCAGCGGAAAGTCGGCGATGAAGGCTTCCGGCGCGCGGGCGTTCATCCGGTCCGGACGAATGTCGTCCGCAACCATGCGCATCGGATCGCCGGTCACCAGCCGGTCTTCGCCGAAGGCCTCACGGGTGAAGAATACGCCGCGCGAAAGGCCGAACGACGGGTAGAGCGTCCGGTCGAATGCGGTTTCGAAGCGCGCGATGTTCACGCCGAGCGCGCCGAGGAGCGCCTTGGGCTCGTCGCCCCACAGGCCCTTGGGCGACTGCAGAGACTCGCTCCCGCCGTAGCTGATCAAGGTCCTGCGACCGACCCTGAACTCGTTGCGCGTAGCGTGCCCGCCGAAGTCGGCGTGATTATCCAGGATCAGAATGCGTGCGCGCGGCTGTCGCTGCCGCCAGTACCACGCGGCCGCAAGCCCGCTCAAGCCGGCGCCGACGATCACGACATCGTATGTCTCGGACAGCGGAACATGCGTCAGGTCGAAACGAGCACCGTCGCGCAACGCGTGGGCCACGTCGAAGGACCCCGCGTGACTTCCCCGCAAACCGGGTTCGCCAGGCGGGTAGGGCTTAACGGTCGCAGTCCGCGCAAGCAGTTGTCCCGGGGTCGCACCGGCGACGATCGCCAGTGCGACACCATTGAGAAAATCACGGCGGGTCACCCGGGGCACGGCGCGAATCTTACCGCGGCGGACGGAGCAATGGATTCGCGATTCACTTTACCCGTCTGTCTCGATCAAATGTAAAAATTGCCGACAGGCCGATGAGGGCCGCGAGGGCGAATACTCGGAATTTCCCCGGACGCTGCCGGTCAATCAGGTACGTCGGAACGCGCGTACGATGGCTTCCGGTGCCATGGATTCCGGGTGAGGCACGCAGCGCATCATGCAGATACCAAAGACAGTCTGGGTTCTTGCCGCGATCGCGGCCATCGTGGCAATCACGCTGGCTTTCTTCGACTGGAACTGGCTGCGCGGCCCGTTGGCCAGCTACCTCTCCGCAAAAGTCGGGCGGCCGGTCCGGATCGAGGGGAATTTCCACGTCGCGCTGTCGACCAGGCCGCTGTTGACCGCCGATTACCTGACGGTGGGCAACGCGCCGTGGAGCACCGAGCCGACGATGGCGAGCGCACAGCGCGTCAACGTCCGCCTGGACCTCCGCTCGTTATTGTTCGGGCCCCTCGTACTGCATGAAGCCAGCATGGTGCGACCGCGGCTGCTGCTCGAAAAAGGCGCGGACGGACAGGAGAACTGGGCAATCGGCGGCGCGGGGGCGCCTGCGCTGCCATTGCCAGGCCGTCTCAAGATCGAGGATGGCATTCTGCGCTACCGCGATCCGGGTGCGGGGACCGACGTCAGCGTCAACATCGCGTCGTCGGCGTCTTCGGCGAGCGGAGCGACACCGGTGCATTTCTCAGGCTCCGGGCGCCTGCGCAACACTGCCTTCACGATCGAGGGCAACGCCGAGTCCCTGCTCGCGCTCGAGGATCGCCACCAGCCGTATCGCCTCGAGGTCAAGGCGCGCGCGGGCGACACCAATGCCCAATACGATGGCACCGTCATCCCGGCCAGGCTCGACAGCGTCGACGGCAGGCTGATGCTGCAGGGACGCGATCTGTCGCAGCTCTATCCGATCATTCCGGTACCCTTTCCGTGGACGCCTCCGTATCGCCTGAGCGGCCGGCTGAAACACGACAACGCGCTGTGGTCGTTCCATCAATTCACCGGCAAGGTCGGTGACAGCGATCTTGCGGGCAGGTTCGACGTCGACCGGAGCGGGCAAAGATTACTGGTCGACGCCGATCTGGTATCGCAGTCGCTCAACTACAACGATCTGGGCGGCCTGATCGGTCTGCCGCCGGCCGCGCAGACGCCGAGCGTGAAAAGCGCGGCGCAAAAAAAGGAAACGGCCAAGCGCGCGCAAACCGGGCGCGCGCTGCCGACCAGACCCTATGATCCGAACCACTTGCAGGCAATCGACGCGAAGGTCCATTTGAAGGGCAAGCGGTTCATGGCTTCGGATCTGCCGCTGGACAATCTGAACGCCGTGCTCGATCTGCACGGAGGCGTTCTCACGCTGAATCCCCTCGATTTCGGCGTTGGAGGAGGGCATGTCGTCTCCACCCTGGTCATGGATGCACGCGACAAGATCTTCAGGACAAAGGGCGAGGTGACGGTCCGCAATGTCGAGCTCAGCAAAGTCCTGCCCAAGCTCAAGCCGCCGCAGGGCAGCGCCGGCAAGGTCGGCGGTCAGGCCCAGTTCGACGCTACGGGCAATTCGATCGCCGACATGCTGGCCACCAGCAATGGCGAAGCTGCGCTGATCAGCTGGGGCGGCGAGGCGAGTGAGCTGTCGATCGTGCTGACCAATCTGGATCTCGCCCGCGCCGCGCAGCTGTTGCTGAAGGGCGACGAGAATTCGCCGATCCGCTGCATCGTCGCGGACTTCGTCGCCAAGGACGGCCGCATGGTCGCCAAGACGCTGGTCATCGACACCGACGCGGAAAAAATTCTGGGGGAAGGCCGCATCGATTTTGCGAACGAGCGCTACGACCTGACGCTCAATGCCCAGTCGAAGCGCCCGAGCCTGCTGGCCCTGCGCGGACCGATCGTCGTCGACGGCAGCTTCAGCTCGCCACAAGTCCATCCCGCGGTCGGACCGATCGCAGCACGCGTGGCGAGCTCGGTCGCCCTGGGTGCGCTGAATCCGCTGGCGGCCTTGCTGCCTCTGATCGACACCGGGGGCAGCGAGGACGCCGACTGCCGCGGGCTGATGCAGGAAGCCAAGGAAAGCGTTCAAGAGCGCAAGGCGCCGGCGACTCGCGCGGCGCCGACGATCTCGTCGAAGCGGTAAAGCCCGCCGCTGGCGACGTCACCCTTGCCGCATCCGCGCGCTTCGCCGCTGCAAAGCGCCGACGGCGATCATCAGCGCCAGCGAAATCGCGATCAGCATCGTCGCCGCGGCGGCGATCGTCAGGCTGATGTTGTCGTTGATGCCGGCGAACATCTGGCGCGGCAGCGTGCGCTGTGCGGGCCCGGCCATCAGCAGGACCACGACGACTTCATCGAACGACGCCGCGAACGCGAACACCGCACCCGAGGCGACGCCCGGCAGGATCAACGGCAGCATGACGCGGCGAAACGTCGTGAGCTGCGAAGCGCCGAGGCTTTCCGCCGCGCGGAGCAGCGTGCGGTCGAACGCGGAAAGCGTGGCCAGCACGGTGATGACGACGAACGGTACACCGAGCGTCGCATGCGCGAGGATCAGGCCGAGGTAGCCGTCGGTGAGGCCCAGCGGCGCGAAGGCGAAGTAGACGCCTACGGCGATGATGACCACCGGTACGACCATCGGCGAGATCAGCATCGCCAGCACCAGCGCCTGCGCGGGAAAGCGCGCGCGCCAGACGCCGAGCGCCGCCATCGTGCCCAGCACCGTCGCCAGGACGGTCGCCGACGTGCCGATGATCAGGCTGTTCTTCAGCGACGACAGCCAGAACGACGAGGTGAAGAAGTCCTGGTACCAGCGCAGACTCAATCCCGGCAGCGGATAGAAGAAGAACGATCCCGAGGAAAACGACAGCGGCACGATGGTCAGGATAGGCGCGACCAGAAACAGCAGCACTGCGCCGGTCAGCGCGATCAGCCCGACGCGGGTCAGGTGTTCGCCCAATGTGGCGGTGGGATTGCGCATCGCTTAGGCCCTAGCCCAGCCGCATCCGCTCGACGCCGACCATGCGGTTGTACACCGCGTAGAGCAGCAGGGTGGCGGTAAGCAGCATGATCGACAGCGCCGCAGCCATGCCCCAGTTGACCGTCTTGCTGGCGTAAAAGGCGATGAAGTAACTGATCATCTGGTCTTCGGCGCCGCCGACCAGCGCCGGCGTGATGTAGTAGCCCAGCGCCTGGATGAAGACCATCAGGCAGCCGGCGCCGATACCCGCCAGCGTCTGCGGGACGAACACGCGCCGGAACGCGGTGAACGGCCGGGCGCCAAGCGAGGACGCGGCGCGAACGTACGAAGTCGGGATGCCGCGCATCACGCTGTACAGCGGCAGGATCATGAACGGCAACAGGACGTGCACCATCGCCACATAGACGGCGAAACGGTTGTAGATCATCTTCAGCGGCTCGTGCACCAGGCCGAGCGACATGAAGAGGCTGTTCAGCACGCCTTCCTTCTGCAGCAGCACGACCCAGGCGACGGTGCGCACCAGCAGCGAGGTCCAGAATGGCAGCAGCACCAGGAACAGCAGCATGCCCGCGCGTCCCGGCGGTTGCGCGGCGATCACATAAGCGACCGGGTAGCCGACGAGCAGGCAGATCAGGGTCACCATCGCCGAGATCCACAGCGTGCGTCCGAGGACGTCGCGAAACACGCGCTGCTCTACCGGGCCGCCGGTGATCGAACCGTCGGCGTCGCGCTGCAGGTCGAGCGCAGCGAGCAGGTAGAAGTCGGTGACCGGGCCTCCGGCGCGGCGTATCGCCGCCCAGGTTTCGCGCTCGCCCCACTTCGGATCGATGCCGACCAGCGTCTCTCGCGCCGGCGCCGACAGCTCATCGGGCAATTGCCTGCCGGTGGTGAACAGCAAGCTGCGAAAGCCCGGCTCATCGTAATTCAGGCGCGTGGCCGCGCTCGCCAACGTGCCTGCGGCGCGCGCGGCGCGGATGTCGGTCACCAGCGCCGCATAGGCGGACTCCGGTGGCACCCCGCCGCCGTCCCAGCTTTTCAGCGCGGTCGTTACCGCCGGCAGGATGCGCGCCACATCGGTGTCGATGACGCCTCGCGCGAGCATCGCAGCGATCGGCACGACGAAGCACGCCGCGAGAAACACGAACAGCGGCAGCACCAGGGCCGCCGCGCGCCATTGCTCGCGACGGCGGCTTCGGCGCAGCGCCCGGCGCAGATCCGCCGGATCGCGGTCGACGCTCGCCAGCGCGGCGTGGACGGCACCCGCCGCGCCGCGCAGCATCGGTTTCTCGCCTTTAGTTGCGGATGGAACCGGCTACTTGGCGACCCAGGCGTTGAAGCGCTGCGAAAGCTTGTCCAGGTTCTCCAGCCAGAACTTGTCATTGATCGGCAGCGCCGAGGCCATGTTCTGCGGCGCGGTCGCGAGCTCCGGCAGCACGTTCTTGTCGATCAGCGCGGTCGATGCCTTGGCCGTCGGGCCGTACGGAATCTTCGGCGGCAAGTTCTTCTGGTTCTGCGGATCGTTGACGAACTGCAGGAAAGTCTCGGCCTGCGCCTTGTTCGGCGACCCCTTCATGATCACCCACGAGTCGATCGTGTAAAGGTTGTTGGTCCAGACGATCTTGAAGTTCTTCTTGTCCTTGTCGTTTGCCGCGGCGATCCGGCCGTTGTAGGCGTCGGTCATCGCCACTTCGCCGGACGCGAGCAATTGCGGCGGCTGCGAACCCTTTTCCCACCAGACCATATTCGGCTTGAGCTCGTCGAGCTTCTTGAACGCGCGGTCGACGCCGGCCGGCGTGCCGAGCGTCGTGTACACGTCCTTCGGCGCGACGCCGTCGGCCATCAGCGCGATCTCGAGCGTCGTTTTCGCGCCCTTGCGCAGCGCCCGCTTGCCCGGCCACTTCTTCACGTTCCAGAAATCGGCCCAGGATTTCGGTACGTCGCCTTTGATCTTGTCGCCGTCGTACGCAAGGATGAAGCTATAGACGATCGCGCCGACGCCGCAATCGTTGACCGCGTCGGGCAGGTACTTGTCCTTGCCGCCCAGCTTCGCCCAGTCGATCTTTTCGTACAGGCCTTCCTCGCAGCCGAGCAACAGCTCCTCGGACTCGACCTGGACGACATCCCAGTTATTGTTGCCGCCCTGGATCTTGGCGCGCAGCGTGCCGACGCCGCCATCCCAGTTTTCTTCGGTCATGTTGACCTTGGCCTTTTCCATGAAGGGCTTGAAATAGAC
>DASYJB010000113.1:0-4309 GCA_035996965.1 Casimicrobiaceae bacterium
CCACACGCCTGAGCCGCCGGTCTTGACCTTCTGCTCGAGTTTGGCGGCCGCGCTCTTGTCGCCGCGATACTTTGCCGCCACCTGCCGATACGCCGGCCCGACAATCGCCTTGTCGACGGTGTGGCACGCAGCGCAGCCGTACTTCTGCATCGTCGCCTGACCGGATTGCAGGTCGAGGGAACCGCCGGCCTTCGCGGTCGTTGCCGCTGCGGCCTCGGCCATGGCGGCAGGAGCAGCCGCCGCAGGCGCGGCGGCCGGTGCCGCGGGCACAGCGCTCGCCGGGGCAGTCGCGGGTGCAGTGCCTGCCGAGGCGGCGACAGCCGTCGTTGCGGCCGGCGCGGAAGGTTCCTTGAAATTCGCACCGGAACGATTGGCCATGTAAACGAGCGCGCGCTCGACTTCGACGTCGGAAAGGTCCGGATTGCCGCCCCGCGGCGGCATCACTTTGCCCGCTTCCTGGAAACCGTTGAGCGCGTGCTGCATCAGCATTTCGTAGCCCTTTTTGATCGGGCCGGCCCAAGCTGCCTTGTCGCCGACCTTCGGGGCTCCGGCGATGCCGGGCTCGTGACAGGTCTTGCAGACCGCCTGAAAGACCTGCTCACCGGTCATGCTGGCGCGTGCGCTTGTCGCACCGGCGAGCGTGACTTCGCCAACCGGCTTGATGCGCGCGAGCACCTGCGCCTCGGTCGCGCCGGTGTCATCGCGTCTGACGCCGGTGACCAGTTGCGACAGCAGCAGGAAAAGCACAATCGGAACCAGGAAGGCAAGCGCCAGCACGATCGCCAGTTGCTTGGGCGTTTTTATCGGTGAGATATGCTCATCGTGCATCGTGTCATTCCCGGCAAGGATGGCTGAATCGACAAGGTCTCACGCAGCGGCATCGAAATCTTCGTTCGCGCGCACCGCCGCTTAGACGAGGCGCGCATTATAACGCGCGTACACGCTGCGCGAAAATCTGCCGGCGCCGTGCGCCGCACCCGTGTGCGCGATGGACGCTCCGGTGCGCTGCGGGTAGAATCCGGCTGCGTGCGCCCGTAGCTCAGTTGGATAGAGTGTTGGTTTCCGAAGCCAAAGGTCACAGGTTCGACTCCTGTCGGGCGCGCCACTCACTCCTTCCGCGGATCAATCGTACGAACGGCTGTAGTAGAAGCCGATGCCGCTGACCATGCCGGCTTCGACGCGCAAGGTCAGCGCGTGCGTCAGCGAATACTCGAGCTTGATCGCATTGTTCGCCACCGAGGTGCCCTGCTCGTAGACCAGCGTCAGCTTGTCGCTCAAGCGCTTGCTGAATGCGACGACCTGGCCGGCGGTGCCGGTGCGCTGGGGGTCGGCGGTCGAATGGACGCTTATTTCGTCGACGCCGATCGTCTGCGCGATGCGCTGCCCGAACGGCGTCGAGCTCGGACCGCCGAGCGCCGCGAGCGCCGCCTGAAGCAGCGCGGCGTCGGCGCTGCTGGTGCTGTCGAGCCCGTGTCCGAGCACCAGCCAGGCGAGCTTTTCGTTGTCGGGCACCGGAGGGTTCGATGTCAATTGCACCTGGGGTACGCGCACGGTGCCGGTGACTTCGACACCGGCCTCGACCGGCAGATTCTTGCGCAAGGCGAACACATCGAGACCCGGGTTGTCCAGCGGGCCATTGAAGTAGAGCCTGCCGCGCTGGATCACCAGCCGCTGGCCGAAAGTCGTGTAAGTTCCGCGGACGATATCGATCGTGCCGTTCGCGAGCAGATCATGCGCGCTGGTGGTCTTGACATGCAGCTTGCCGGCGAGGCCTGTGTCGAAGCCTTCGCCGACGAATCTCAGCTTGTCGCCCAAATCGAGATCGAGGTCGACATCGAACGGCACGCGTTGCGCGATGTCGCGCGACGGCCTCTTCTCGCGCCCGCGCACGATCACATCGTCGCCGGGAACGTCGGTTCCGCTCGGGCGAAACTCGAAATAGCCTTCGTCCGCCTTCAACGCGCCGGCAAGGGTCACGCTGCCGCGCTGGAACACCAGCGTTCCCGCGCCGGTGAGCGTGAGTTGTGTGTCGGGGCGGTTGAACAGCGCGAGCTTGTCGGCTTTCCACGCAAGCCGCGCGCCTTCGATGTCGCGCGAAGCCGGCAGGGTGCCGCTGGCGACGAAACGGCCTTGTCCCGCGGCAAACGAGAATTCGCTGACGCTGACGACTTGGTCGGTAAGACGCGCGCGCAAGTATCCGTCCTTCAGCGCGACGCCGTATTGCGCCGCTTCGAGCCTGAGCGCATCGCCTTCGACGGTGCCGGAAAATCGCACGCTGTCCAACGTGCCATGGCCGGCCAAGTCGAGCTTCAGCCGCCCGTCGATGATCGCCGTCGTCCCGGCGAGCCCCTGCAGCGCACGCAGCGACGCCACGTTCACGCGGGCCGACAGGGTGAGCGGAGCGCCGGCGCCGAAGCGCTCGGCGGCCTGTGGCGCCGGCGCGAGGTCGGCGCTCAGGTCGGCGTCGGCGAGGCGCGAGCGCGCAACGAGCGTCGCGTGGACGCGGTCGTCGATCAATTCCGCCACCAGCTCGGCGCGGGTGAGTCCGAGCGCCAGTTCGGGTGCGTCGACCGGCGCCAGGTCGCCGCCGTCGCGCGACATCGACAAGGTGCCGGTGATGCGAGGCGCAGCGGCGAACGACCATCGTCCGGCCACGGTCAGCGTCGACGACACGCGAGGCGCGGCTCCGGTGAACGCGAGCAGCGGGGCGACCGGCAGCGAAGAGAACTCGCCCCGGCTGGACAAGCGGCCCTCCTGCCAGCGGATCTCGTCGATGGCGAAGCGGCCGCCGGCGAGCGTGCCGCGAAGGCCCGCCAGACGAATCCTGCCCCTCCCGGCTTCGAGTTCGGCCGGCTGTGCGAGCGTCAACGGATACTTGCCCCGGTTTTCCAGCGCGACGATGCGCCCGGCCCACGAACCGGTCGATGCATCGCCCGACCAGCCACCGTCGAGCCGTGTGGTCAGCTCGACGTCGGCATCGGCGGCATTGCCTGCTGCATCGATCTTCGCCTGGTGATGCGCGAGCGTGCCCTCGACATCGGCGCGGAAAGTGCGCGCGGTAACGGCGTCGGTGTGCAGCGCGGTTGCCGCCAGCGTAAGCCGCAGCGGACGATCGGCGCCGGCCCCGATCTCGCCGTCGATGGCAAGCGTCGCTGCGGCGAATTCAGTGCCGACGCGAAGGCCGTCGCCGGCGGCGGTGAAGGCAACCGTCGGTCGGTCCCAGGCGCCGGCGATCCTTCCGTTGGCGCGCAGATGGCCGCCGAGCCGTGCATCGAACGCGGTGGGATCGCGCACGTCCAGCGCGAAGCCGAGCACGTCGCCGGTGCGACCGAAATCACCGTTCAAGCTCAGCTGATTCGCGCCGGCGCTCAACGCCACATGCGCATCGCGAATGCTGCCCGGCGAGAGCGCGAGCTTGCCGCTTCCGGCGAGCGGCCGCCCGCGCAGGCTGCTGTTGCGGCCGAGTTCGAACGAAAGCGCGGCCGACCAAGCCGGCTTGAGTGCGCCCTGCGCGCTTGCCTTGCCGGAAAGCGATGCGACCGGATAGTCGCCGAAACTCGCCGGATTGAGCGCCGTCGCCGTACCGTCCACCTTGAACGCTCGGATACCCGAAATGGCGAAGCTCGCCGTGCCCTGCAGCGTGCCGCCGCGCGCCTGTGCGCGAAACGTGCTGACGTCGACGACGCCGCGCGCGACAGCGGCACGGAAGGCGAGCGCCATGCCCGATTGCTTTAGATCGCCGCTGATCTCGCCGTCGGCATCGTCGGTGTCGACGCGCATCCGGCCGGCGAACGCACCGGCGAGCCGCGTCGGCTTCAAGTCCGCCACGATGCGATGGAGGTCCAGATCGCGCACCGCAAGCTGCCAGGTCGCGGTGCCGCGATCGATGCCTGCGGCGCCGGTGACGCGCCCCGCATCGCCGAGCGCGGCATCGAGCCCTTCGAGGTGGATGCGCCCACCGTCGGCGGCGAAACCCGATGCCAGGCTCACCAGCGGCAGTCGTCCGGCCGACCACGGACCAGCGATCGCATTGCGCGCCGTCAACGCGCCGCGCACGCCGCCGTCATCGCGGCCCGTGCCGGCGAGCGTTGCGTGAAATTCCGTTCGCGGCAGCGCTGCGTCGAAGCGCGCGAGGTCGACGTTTTCGACGCGGAGCTCGAAGTCGCGTAGCCGGCGCGCTTCGAACGGCGCGATGCGCGCGGCGCCGGTCGCCTGGGCATCGTCGACGCTTCCGTCGCCCGACAGCGAGAGCGTCGTCATGTCGCCGCCGACCACCACCGTCGCGATCGCGTGCCTCGCCACCTCGCTG
>DASYJB010000114.1:0-2285 GCA_035996965.1 Casimicrobiaceae bacterium
ACCAAGAAGGCGGGCGAGATCGACGGTTCGGAAGGACGCGAAATCGTGCGGCCCGTTCGCGGCGAACCGCACAAGTTCAGCGGAGTCAACTACCTGCTTCAGTATGCGCTGCCGAACTTCTTTTTCCACGCGACGACCGCCTACGCGATCCTGCGCCACAATGGCGTCGAAGTCGGCAAGCTGGACTATATAGGCAAGATGGACTGACCGGGCTAAAGCGCCGGGCGAGGCGTCAGCATGCTGCTGGGTACGCTGGTCAGTGTTTGCGCCGTCGCGGGATTCCTGTTCCTGCTCCTGGCGGTCAGGCGCCTGCGGCATCGGCGCTTCGGTTCCTGTGCGATCCACGGAACATCGGCACTGGTGCTTTTTCTGGCCGCGGTCGCCATCGGCCTCCTCGGCGTCAACCTGCTGACCTATCACCGGCTGACGCACGAGCAGCCGGCGCTCGAGGCCCAGTTCAAACGCGCCGGCGACGCGCGCTATGCGGCGCTGCTCACCTATCCGTCCGGCGAGACGCAGGAGCTCGCCCTCGCCGGCGACGAATGGCAGGTCGACGCGAGGGTGCTCAAGTGGACGCCGTTCGCCGACATTCTGGGGTTCGACACCGCCTACCGGCTCGAACGCATCAGTGGGCGCTATAGCGACATCGCGCGCGAGCGCAATCAACCGCGGACCGTCTATGCGCTCAATCCGCCGGACCGCGTGGACGTCTGGACGCTGCTGCGCGCCGGGCGGCGTTACGTCCCGTGGGCCGACGCGCTCTATGGCAGCGCCGTCTACGTCCCGATGAGCGACGGCGCGCGTTACCAGGTCGTCGTCTCGCAAAGCGGGCTGGTCGCGCGGCCGCTGAACGAGCCGGCGCGCCAGGCGGTCGGCGCCTGGAAGTAGCCCGCCGAGCGCGCTGATCGCGTTTCAGTCCCGCTGCTCGAGCCGCCGCGGCAGCTCGAGCACGGCGTCGGCCACGTTGGCAGCGGCAGCGGCATCCGCACGCGCCGCCATGGCATCGACCAGCCTCGCCACCGTGCCTTCCTGCGGCAGCGATACGCCGAAGTGCAACAGCGTATCGCCGCGATAGATCGCGAGCGTCGGAAAATTCTCGACGTCGATGTCGCCGCAAAGCGCGCTGTCGTCCTCGATGTCGAGCCAGACGAAGCGCATCTCGGGACGCTGGCTGGCGATGCGGTCGAACGCGATGCGGAACTCGGTGCAGGTATCGCACCAGGCGGCGCAAAGGCAGACGACGATCATGGCGGGGGGGACGTGGGCAGCAGCGCGTCGGTAGCGCATGCGCAGCATACTACGCGGCGCGAGGCGGATTGAAGGCGAGTTGCCGCGCGCACGAGGCCGTGCTGCAATCGGCGTCTCGCCAGTGCTGCAAAGGCCCGTCCGGATGTGGCTTTTCGTCGCCCCCTTCACCGATCTATTCGCCGGCCTGCAGCGGTCGACCGACGCCATAGGCGGGCGCGCGCTGCCGCTGCTGATCGTGGCATGCGCCGCCGGATGGTGGCTGTACGTGCCGGTGCATGAGCTGATGCACGCCTGGGGCGCGCAACTCGGAGGCGCGACGGTCACCCGGCTGGACATCGATCCGATATACGGCGCGCGACTCTTGCAGCGCATCTTTCCGTACGTGCAGGTCGGTTCGGCCTACGCCGGGCAGCTCGCCGGCTTCGACACGCACGGCAGCGACCTCGCGTATGCGCTGACGGTCTTCTTCCCGTTCGTCCTGAGCGTTGCGATCGGCGTTCCGCTGCTGCTTCGCGCCGCGCGAGCACCGGTGCCGGGCACGGCACCGACCTTGCTGTTTGGTTTCGCCTTGCCGATCGCGTGGGCGCCGATACTATCGATCGGCGGCGACTTCTATGAGCTCGGCGCGATCGCGGTCTCGCGCTTGGCGGCGATCTGCGGCGTCGACGGTGAGAGCTGGCGCGGCGACGACATCGTTGCCATCGCCGGTCGCCGGTTCGATGGCGGCGCATTCTCGTGGACCGACGGAGCCGGCGTGGCGGCATCGCTGCTGGTGGGCATCGTCCTCGCGTTCGCCACCTATGCCGCCGGCCGCGCGGTGGCCAGGATGCTCGCCCCCGGGCAGTACCGGACGTAGCGCATTACAGTCGCTGCGCCACCGGCTCGCCGCTGCGGCGCGCGATGTCCGCCGCCTGATCGTCGCCGATCTTGCCGACGGCGAAATAGGTCGCCTCGGGATGGGCGAAGTAGAATCCCGACACCGAAGCGGCCGGCAGCATCGCGTAGTTCTCGGTCAGAGACATGCCGATCTCGGTCGC
>DASYJB010000115.1:0-6879 GCA_035996965.1 Casimicrobiaceae bacterium
GGTGTAGACGATGACCCGATCGATGGTCTTGCTGCCGTTGAAATCGATCTCGACCCAATCGGGGAAGGCATTGGCGGTGGCGTCGTTCCAGCCGCCGCCGTTGCCCCAGCCCGCACCCTTGCGCTCGTTGTTGTTGATGGCCGCCACCGGAAACTGCGGGCTGAACACACTCGAGGCCAGCGTCACGGCGCCGGCGCTGGCCAGCGCCACGTTGATCCCGCCGGAGGCGGTGTTGATGACCTGCAGCAAGCTGTTGCTGGTCGAGCCGGCATTGCCGGCATCGCCACCGTAGCTCGCCACGATGGCGTGGCTGCCGACGCTCAAGGTGCTGATCGCGCAGGTCGCGCTGGGCGCATTGCCGCCGACGGACAGCGCCACCGCTGCGCATCCGGCCAGCGCACTCCCGCCTTCGCTGAAATTGACATTGCCGGTCGGCCCCGTCCCGGTCACCGTCGCCGTCAACACCACACTCGCTCCCGCATTGGCCGGGATGGCCGAGCTCGACAGTGCCGTCGTCGTCGGCGGCAGCGACGACGGCAACGCGAACGCGGTCAGGTGGCTCGCCTGGTCTGTTGCGTAGACGATTCCGTTGGCGATGATCAGGCTCTGCCAGTGCGATCCGCCGTTGCCCGACACGGTGGCCAGCGTGTTGCCCGAGACGGGATCGAGCACGCGCACACTGCTCCCGTTCAGGTAGAACAGCATGTTGTTGGCGACGACCGGCGACGTGCCGCCGAGACTGGCGCCGAGACTGTCGAGACTTCTGTTCCATTGCGTCGCCAGCGACGGATTGCCGCCGGCGTCGACGGCGAGTCGCAGCGCCGACGCGCCGCGGCCGTTGACCACGAATACCCAGTTACTGCCGTCGGCTGGATTGATCCACGTCGCCGGTTGCTGGAACACACCACCGCCCTGCGGCACCGCGAACGGGGCGCCGACCGAGCCGCCGATATGCCCCGGTCCTCCGGTGCTGCTCAGGTTCGAAAGGTTGAGCAGCCGCAGCATGCCATCTTTGCCGCTCTGCAACGCCAGATGCTGTACGTTGGATGTGGGCGGCGCGGAAAGGATCGTGGGGCCGGTACTGCCGATGTCGGCATCGGTATCGTCGAGCGACGACCAGTTCGGCGGCGTGTAGCTGTCGAGCGGCTTGCCGCCGCCGCCGGTGCCGTCCGGATGCAGCGTAAGCACCGATTCGCTCCAATTGTGGACGCCGTCGAAGCGCCCCACGCCGGCGGTGAAGGCGTTGCCCGTGGCGACGAAAATGCGATCGGTTCCGGCGTCGTAGAAGACGCCCGGGCGCGCCCAGATCGCGTTCTGTCGCGCGGCGCAGGTCGCCGCCGTTTCCGGCGGCGCGCTGAAGTGATCGAGGTGCAGCGCCTTGTCGCTGCATGCGGTGTTGAAGACTTTCTGCGCGCCGGTGGCGAGATTGATCGCCGTCACGTGGCCCTGGTAGTCGCCCTGGTCGCCGGGATAGCCGGCGTGCGCGGCGTACAGGTATTTCACGCCGCCGGAGGTTGCGATGGCAAGCGCAGACGAGCCCTTTTCGTCGTAGCCTTTGAGCGTCGCAAGCTGCGGCCAACCGCCGGTCAGGATCTCGTTGCCGTCGCCGACTTGGTACTTGTGGACGTAGCCCTCGAGCCCGTAGCTGTAGACGTAGAGCCGGTTCGGATCGATCGCCGGGGACGAGGTCGTGTAGCATGCGCCGCCGCCGTTGTTGACGATCGTGCAGCCGTTGGGCCCGTTCAGATGGGTCCACACGACAGCGCCGTTGTGCGCATCGACCGCGACGATGCGCCCGTCGGTCGTCGTGACGAACAGCAGGTCCTTCACCCCGCCGGTCGTCGCGACGCTTTCGAGGAACACCGGCGCGCCGTCGACGGTCGCCGGGAGCGTGACCTGGTATCGGAGCGCAAGCGTCCCGACATTGGCCGGTGTCAGGATGGTTTCAGCGATGTTCCGGCTGCTGTGCTGCGGGTCGCCGCCGAACTGCAGCCAGTCGTAGGCCGATGCGCAACGCATGCCGAGCATCAGCAGGATCGCCGCGGCGCAGAGCTTCCTCGTCCACCATCGCTTGCGCATGCTCGCCATGCGGCGCTTGTCCTTTCGGCTTCTGGCGATCCCGGTCCTTGCCGGGCGTCGGCGCCGTCGGCGAATGGCACGGCTCAGCTATGACGATAGCATAGCAGAGGCAAACAGGCGATCGGGCCGGCTATTCCCGTTGCCAGCGCGACCGCACGGACGAACGGCTAGTTGGACCGCAAGCGGATGCGCATCACGCGCTTGTCGTACTCGTCCTCGACGCTGCGCGTAATTTCGCTGCCATCGGCCGCGAAAACCCGTCCGCCGCTGCGACGGCAAGCATCGCGCTCGTACTGGCACGGACCCATTTCAGGGTGTTTTCGGCAAAGCTCGCCGACGCCCGGTGCAAACTCGATCGACGTCTGCCGAAGCTGTGCCCCGACGCCGCTGACACAAACATAAAGCGCGCCGGGAGGTGCGGCGATGGCCAGAGTCGGCGCGGCCGGCGGATTGACTGGAGAAGCAGCTACCGGCGGCGCGGGCGGAGGCGTCGTATCCGGCAGCGTACGCCGCACGACCGCGGCCCCGGCGGCCTCGCCGGGCGGCGTAGTCGGCAGCGGTTGACGGTCCGGCGCGGGGCCGCTGCAAGCGGCCAACACGAGGATCGCGGCGAGCAGATAAGGTGTCGGTTTTTTCATAGGGTGATCCGGGCGGCGGGAGATCTAGCGGCGACCGCCGAGCAGTGATCCGAGGACCCCGCGCACGATCGACCGGCCGATCGTCGACGCCCCGCAAGTTTAGCCCAGGTTAAGCACGTGGGATGCGCGGCTGGGCCAGGCTCTGTGCAGCGCCGGGGCACGGCGTGCCGGGGACTGGCGACCCCTTCAAGTCGGCCGGAATTTTTGCTATAATCCAGCTTGGATGTAAACGATAAGAAATGGGCTCGACAGCCCATTTTTTTTTACTTTTTCGGATTCATGGCGGCGCCATTGCTGAAGCTGTCCGACGTTCTTGAGCGCACGTTGCCCCCGCTGGGCTACGAGCTGGTCGATTGGGACCACTCGGCCCGGAGCGGGCTCGTGCGCGTATTCATCGACAAGCCGGGCGGCGTCGACGTCGAGGATTGCGCGCAGGTGAGCACGCATTTGACCCATCTATTCGCTGCCGAGCAGATCGACTACGACCGGCTCGAGGTGTCGTCGCCGGGACTTGACCGGCCGCTGAAGAAGGCCGCGGACTTCGCCCGTTTCTCGGGCGAGGAAGTGCGGCTGACCTTGCGCGAGGCTATCGACAACGCCAGGCGCTTGAAAGGCATTCTGCGCGGCGTTGAAGGCGATACGGTGCGGTTGGACACCGAAACGGGTCCACGCACGATCGCGCTGGCCAATATCGACCGCGCGCGGCTGGTGCCGAAGATTGAGTGGAGAAACGCAAGATGAACCGCGAATTGCTGTTGCTGGTCGACGCGCTGGCGCGCGAGAAAAACGTGCCGAAGGATATCGTTTTCACGGCGCTGGAGTCGGCGCTGGCTTCGGCGACCAAGAAACGCTTTGCCCAGGACATCGATGCTCGCGTGTCGATCGATCGTGAAACCGGCGACTACGACTCGTTCCGGCGGTGGACGGTCGTGCCCGACGAGGAGCACGAGGAGCCGGCGCGTCAGATCGCGATCACCGACGCGGCCGAGCGCGATCCCCCGCTCCAGCTGGGCGACGTGATCGAGGAGCCTCTCGAGCCTGTCGAATTCGGCCGCATCGGAGCGCAGGCGGCGAAGCAGGTGATCCTGCAGAAGATCCGCGACGCCGAGCGCGAGCAGATCCTGAACGATTTCCTGGACCGCGACGACAACCTGCTGACCGGGACGGTCAAGCGCATTGAGCGCGGCAACGTGATCGTCGAATCGGGACGGATCGAGGGCATGATTCCCCGCGATCAGCTGATCCCGAAGGAGAATCTGCGCGTCGGCGATCGCGTCCGGGCGTATGTGACCAAGATCGAGTCGCAGGCGCGCGGCCCGCAACTGTTGCTGTCGCGCATCACGCCTGACCTGGTCGTGCGCCTCTTCGAGCTCGAGGTCCCGGAGATCGAAGAGGGGCTGATCGAGATCAAGGCGGCGGCGCGCGACCCCGGCGTGCGCGCCAAGATCGCGGTGAAGTCGAACGATCCGAGGCTCGACCCGCCGGGCACCTGCATCGGCATGCGCGGATCGCGCGTGACCGCGGTGACCAACGAGCTCGCCGGCGAGCGCGTCGACATCGTCCTGTTCTCCGAGGACCCGGCCAAGCTGGTGATCAACGCGCTCTCGCCGGCGGAAATCTCCAGCATCGTCGTCGACGAGGAACGGCACAGCATGGATGTCGTCGTCGACGAGGAAAATCTCGCGATGGCGATCGGGCGCAACGGCCAGAACGTGCGCCTCGCCTCCGAGCTCACCGGGTGGGAAATCAACCTGATGGGCGTCGAGGAATCGCAGCAGAAGCATCAGGTCGAAAGCGAGCGCACGCGTGCGCTGTTCATCGACAAGCTCGACGTCGACCAGGAAGTGGCCGATATCCTGATCCAGGAAGGATTCACCTCGTTGGAGGAAATCGCCTACGTGCCGCTCAACGAGATGCTCGAGATCGATGCCTTCGACGAGGACACGGTCAACGAACTGCGCAGCCGCGCACGCAACGCGCTGCTGACCGAGGCGATCGTCCGCGAGGAGTCGGTGGGGAACGTCGCCGAGGATCTGTTGAACCTCGAAGGCATGGACAACGAGACCGCGGGTCTGCTCTCCGAAAAGGGCATCACGACACGCGACGGCCTCGCCGACCTTGCGGTCGACGAGCTGGTCGAATTGACCGGACTGCCGCCGGAACGCTCGCAGGACCTGATCATGAAGGCGCGCGCCCATTGGTTCGAAAACACGGAACACGCAGAGTAAGGCCGGGCGGAACAGCGCGGCAGGAGAAAAGACATGCCCCAGACCACCATCGATAAATTCGCGACCGAGCTCAAGATGCCGGCAGGCATCCTGCTGGAGCAGCTCGCCGCTGCCGGCGTTGCCGGCAAGAAACAGGGCGACAAGCTGTCAGAGCAGGACAAGACCCGGCTGCTCGACTATTTGCGCAAGCAGCACGGCGGCCTGGATCAGAAAAAGAAGATCACGCTGACGCGCAAGCAGACCACCGAGATCAAGGCCGCCGATAGCACCGGTCGCGCGCGCACGATCCAGGTCGAAGTGCGCAAGAAGCGGGTGTTCGTCAAGCGCGACGGCGCCGACGCCGCAGCGACGACGGAGGAGGCCCCGCCGGTCGCGCCGCAGCCTATCGTCACCGCGACCGAGCTCGCGGCGCGCGAGGAGGAAGCGCGCAAGGGCGCCGCGCTGATCGCCAAGCAGCAGGAAGAGATACAGCAAAAGCAGGAACAGGCGAAGAAGCGCAAGACCAAAAAGGAAAAGGAAGAGGAAGACGCGCTGGCGAAGGCAGCCGAAGCCGAGGCGGCGGCGGTTGCCAAGGAAGCGGCGGCGCCGGTCGCGCAGCCCGCGGCCACGGCGAAGCCCGAGGCCAAGGCGAAGACCGAAGGCACGCTGCACAAGCCGGTGGCCAAGCCCGGCGCGAAAAAAGACAAGCCTTCACGCAAGCCCTCGGCAACGGCGTTCCAGGAAGAGGCGGCGCGGCGGCGGGCGCTCAAGCTGCGCGGCGACGTCACCAGCGGCGCAGCGGCGGCCGGATGGAAGCAGCCGAAAGGTGGCAAGCACCGGCACGAGGAAGGCGACGAGGTCGAGGAAGGCGCGCAAGCGCTCGCGCCCGAGCCGCTGATCCGCGAAGTCGCGGTGCCGGAAACGATCACCGTGGCCGACCTTGCCCGCAAGATGAGCGTCAAGGCCGCCGAGATCATCAAGGCGATGATGAAGCTCGGCACGATGGTCACGATCAATCAGATGCTCGATCAGGAAACGGCGATGATCGTCGTCGAGGAAATGGGCCACAAGGCGATAGCGGCCAAGCTCGACGACCCGGACTCGCTACTCGCCGAAAGCGCACGGGCGACGACGGCGGAATCGCTGCCGCGACCGCCGGTCGTCACCGTAATGGGTCACGTCGACCACGGCAAGACGTCCCTGCTCGACATGATTCGCCGCACACGCGTCGCCAGCGGCGAAGCCGGCGGGATTACGCAGCATATCGGCGCTTACCACGTGGAAACGGCGAAAGGCGTCATCACGTTCCTCGATACACCGGGCCACGAGGCGTTCACGGCGATGCGCGCCCGCGGCGCTAAGGTGACCGACATCGTGATCCTGGTCGTCGCGGCCGACGACGGCGTGATGCCGCAGACCAAGGAGGCGATCGCGCATGCGAAGGCGGGCAACGTGCCGATCGTCGTCGCGATCAACAAGATCGACAAGCCCGAAGCCAATCCCGATCGGGTCAAGCAGGAGCTCGTCGCCGAAAGCGTGCTGCCCGAGGAATACGGCGGTGACACGCAGTTCGTCCAGGTCTCGGCGAAGACCGGCGCCGGCATCGACAACCTGCTCGATGCGATTCTGCTGCAGGCTGAAGTGCTCGAGCTCAAGGCGCCGAAGGATGCGCCGGCCAAGGGCATCGTCATCGAATCGCGGCTCGACAAGGGCAAGGGGCCGGTGGCCACCGTGCTCGTCAATTCGGGCACATTGAAGCGCGGCGATATCGTGCTCGCCGGCGCGGTGTTCGGCCGCGTGCGGGCGATGACCGACGAGACCGGCAAGCCGGTCGTCTCTGCCGGCCCGGCGATTCCGGTCGAGATCCAGGGCCTGTCGGACGTGCCGCTGGCCGGCGAGGACGTGATGGTGCTCGGCGACGAGCGCAAGGCGCGCGAGATCGCGCTGTTCCGCCA
>DASYJB010000116.1:0-4428 GCA_035996965.1 Casimicrobiaceae bacterium
CCCGCCCACGTGGCGGGGATTTTTTTGTGCTGCGAAGCTATTGCGCGGAGCTGCCTTGGGCCAGATTCTTCGGCAGCGGAAAGGTGACGCGCTCGGTGATCCCGGCTGCTTCCGTCACCTTGTCCGCACCAAGCTCGCGCAGGCGCGCCACGACCTCCTGAACCAGAACTTCCGGCGCCGAGGCACCGGCGGTGACGCCGACATGCCGCTTACCCTCGACCCACTCGGCTTGCAACTCGTCGGCGCGATCGATCATGTAGGCTGGAATACCGCGATGCGCGGCGACCTCGCGCAATCGGTTGGAATTCGAGCTGTTCGGGCTGCCGACGACGATGACCACGTCGCACTGCGGAGCAAGAAACTTGACCGCGTCCTGGCGGTTTTGCGTCGCATAGCAGATGTCGTCCCTCCTCGGGCCGATGATCGCGGGAAACCTGCGCTTGAGCGCCGCGACGATCGCGGCCGCGTCGTCGACCGACAGCGTCGTCTGCGTCACGTAGGCGAGCTGCGAGGCGTCGCGGACGACGAGGCGATCGACGTCGGCGACCGATTCGACCAGATGGATGCCGCCGTCGGCCTGGCCCATCGTACCCTCGACTTCGGGGTGGCCCGCGTGACCGATCATCACGATTTCGCGCCCGCTGCCATGCATCTTGGCGACTTCGACATGGACCTTGGTCACCAGCGGACAGGTCGCGTCGAAGACGGTCAAGCCGCGCGCCTCGGCTTCGTCGCGCACCGCGCGCGAAACCCCATGCGCGCTGAACACGACCGTGCTTCCCTTCGGAACGTCGGCAAGCTCGTCGACGAATATCGCGCCCTTCGCCTTGAGATCGTCGACGACGAACTTGTTGTGAACGACCTCGTGTCGCACATAGATCGGCGCACCGAACCGCGCCAGCGCCTGCTCGACGATCGCGATAGCCCGATCGACGCCGGCGCAAAATCCGCGCGGGTTGGCGAGGATGACTTCGTTCATCGGTTCGGCGTCATGGCCGGACGGTCCGCATGATGCTGGCGAAAACTGTCCAGGAGCAACAGCGCGACGCCGACAGTGAGGGCGCTGTCGGCCACGTTGAACGCGGGGAACGGGTCGAACCGCGCCGCGAGTCCCCCGCCGAATGGCAGGTAATCGTGCACCAGCAGGAAGTCGACGACCTTGCCCAAAGTCAGGCGGTCCCAGAGATTTCCCAGCGCCCCGCCCAGGATCAGGCTTAACGCCAGGCTGTAGACGCGGTCGCCGCCGCGCCGGAGCAGCCATACCATCAGCGCCGAGGCAGCGAGTGCCAGGCCGGTGAACAGGTAACGCTGCCATCCGGATGCATCGGCGAGGAAGCTGAAGGCGGCGCCCGAGTTGTACGCGAGCACAATGCTGAAGTTGGCGGTCAGCGCGCGCTGCTCGCCGACGCGCAGCGCGGACTCGACGAGTGATTTGCTGAGCTGATCGGCGGCGATCACCGCCGCGCTGACCAGCAGCCATGTCCACCACCGCCGTGCGCCTGTGCCCGCGTCATGCCCGGCGGCATCCGTCTGGCTCATGCGAACCGGCGCGCCTCGCCGCTCCTGTAGAGATTGGCCACGCATCGCCCGCACAACGTCGGATGAGCCTCGTCGCCGCCGACATCGGCGCGGTAATGCCAGCAGCGCTCGCACTTGGCGCGGGCGCTCGGCGTCACCTGGATGTCGAGCACGTCGCCGCGGCTGACGGTGGCCGACGACGTGATCATGACGAAGCGCAGGTCGTCGCCGATCGAGGACAGCGCCTCGTAGAGCGGCGTCGGCGCGGTGATCGCGATCTCCGCCTGCAGCGACGAGCCGATGTCGCCCCGCTCGCGCGATGACTCCAGCCGTTTCAGCGCCACGTCCCGGACGGCCATGATCGCCGTCCAGCGCTTGGAGAATTCGGGGCTGTCATTGCGCACGACCCGATGCTCGGCGCCCCAGGTCGCCGCGAAGATCGTCGGGTCTTCCGGATGGACGATCCGCCAGGCCTCTTCCGCGGTGAACGACAGAATCGGCGCCATCAGCTTGATCAATTCGTCCCGGATAATCGTCAGAACCGTTTGCGCCGAGCGCCTGCCCACCGAATCGGCGGCCGTCGTGTAGAGACGATCCTTCAGGATGTCGAGGTAACGACCGCCCAGCTCTTCCGAACAATACAGCTGCAGCGCCTGCACGACCAGGTGAAATTCGTACACCGCGTATTTCTGGCGCATATCGTCGAAATAACCGGCGGCGACATCGAGCGCGTAGCGGTCCAGCTCGAACAGCTCGTCCGCCGGCACGGCGTCGCGGGCCGGATCGAAGTCCGATGTATTGGCGAGCAGAAAGCGAAGCGTATTGCGGATGCGGCGATAGCCTTCGACGACGCGCTTCAGAATCTCGTTGGAGATCGAAAGCTCCCCCGAATAGTCGGTCGCGCCGACCCACAGGCGCAGGATCTCGGCACCCAGCGTGTCGGAAACCGTCTGCGGCGCGACCACGTTGCCTTTGGACTTCGACATTTTCTTGCCGTCGCCATCGACGGCAAAGCCATGCGTCAGCAGCGCCTTGTACGGCGGCACGCCGTTGAGCATGCACGATGAGAGCAGCGACGAATGGAACCAGCCGCGGTGCTGGTCCGAGCCTTCCAGATACAGGTCGGCCGGAAAGCCCGTCTGATCCGGATGCGAGCCGAGATGCTTGCTGCGGCCGTCGGGGCCGCCCATGACCGTCTGGTGCGTGGCTCCGGAGTCGAACCAGACGTCCAGGGTGTCGGAGAGCTTGCGATACTTTTGGGGATCGACGCCGAAATCCTCGTAGGTCGCCTTTTGCCATTCCTCGATGCCGCCGCGCTCGACCTTCGCCGCCGCGAGCTCGAGCAGCGCCAGCGTGTCGGGGTGCAGCATATCGGTCTCGCGGTCGACGAAGAACGGCAGCGGCACACCCCATTGCCGCTGCCGCGACAACGTCCAGTCGGGCCGATTGGCGATCATTCCGGAGAGCCGTGCCTTGCCCCAGGCGGGAAAGAATTGCGTCGCCTCGATGCCCGCCAACGCGGTTTCGCGCAGCGTCTTCTTCGGCTTGATGCCGTGCCACCCGGGCACGTCGTCCATGCCGGCGAACCATTGCGTCGTCGCGCGATAGATGATCGCCGTCTTGTGCCGCCAGCAATGCATGTAGCTGTGGGTGACTTTTTCGGCGTGCAGCAGCGCACCGACCTCGCGCAGCTTTTCGACGACCAGCGGATTGGCTTTCCAGATGTTGAGGCCGCCGAAGAACGGCAGCGTGTCCGCGTAACGGCCGTCGCCCTGCACCGGATTCAATATCTGGTCGTCGGTGAGACCGTAGCGACGGCACGACTGGAAGTCATCGACCCCGTACGCCGGCGAGCTGTGCACGATGCCGGTCCCCTGCTCCAGGGTCACGAATTCGCCGAGCTGGACCGGCGATTCGCGGTCGTAGAACGGGTGGCGAAAACGGATGCCCTCGAGCGATCGGCCGGGCGACTGGTGCTCGAACCGGCCGACCGGCTCCTTTCTTGCGATACCGAAGCGCGCAAGGCAGGCGTCGACGAGCTCGGTCGCCAGGACGAGGCTCCCGCGATCGGTCTCGACCAGCGAATAGGTCAGGTCCGGGTGCACGGCCAGCGCCTGATTGGCCGGAATCGTCCACGGCGTCGTCGTCCAGATGACGGCGCGCGCCGGACCGTCGGGCAGCTTTTCAAGGCCGAATGCGCGCGCAAGCTTGGCCCGGTCGCGAGGATCGACGTCGAAGCCGACGTCGATCGCGATATCGGTGCGGTCCTCGTATTCCACTTCGGCTTCCGCCAGCGCCGACTGGCAGTCGAAGCACCAGTTCACCGGCTTCAGGCCGCGATAGATGTAACCTTTGGCGAGGATCGCGCCGAGCATGCGTATCTCGTCGGCTTCGTTGCGAAACGCCATCGTCGTGTACGGATGATCCCAGTCGCCGAGCACGCCCAGCCGCTGGAACTGCGCCTTTTGCCGCGCGATCTGCTCGGTCGCATACGCCCGCGCCAGCCGCTGCGTCTCCTCGACCGGAATGTTCTTGCCGTGCGTTTTCTCGATCTGCACTTCGATCGGCATGCCATGGCAATCCCAGCCGGGCACGTATGGCGCGTCGAAGCCGGCAAGGCCCTTGCTCTTGACGACGATGTCCTTGAGGATTTTGTTGACCGCGTGCCCGATATGGATGTCGGCGTTCGCATACGGCGGGCCGTCGTGCAGAACAAAACGCGGCCGGCCGCGGCTGGCGGAACGGATCGCTTCGTAGACCTTGCGTTCCTGCCATTCGCGGACCCAACCGGCCTCGCGACGCGCCAGGTCGCCGCGCATCGGAAATACCGTGTCGGGAAGATTGAGCGTCGACTTGTAGTCGGTCTTGGGCTTGTCGGACATCATCACTTTCTAGCGAGCCGTGCTCGAG
>DASYJB010000117.1:0-3778 GCA_035996965.1 Casimicrobiaceae bacterium
CACGGTGACGGCGCGGGGCCGGCTGGTCGACCCCGACGATTTCGGCAATATCGTCCTGCGCTCGACCGGGCCGGGCGGGGCGCTGCGGATTCGCGATGTCGCACGCATCGAGCTCGGCGCAGTGAGCTACGACGCGTTCACGAACCTCGACGGCAAGCCGACGGTAGGCGTCGCGGTGTTTCTGCAATCCGGAGGCAACGCGCTCAAGGTCGCCGATTCGGTGCGCGCGGGCATCGCCAGGCTCGAGCAGAACTTTCCGCAGGGCGTGACGCAAGTCATTCCGTTCGACACGACCCGCTTCGTGCGATCGTCGATCCGCGAGGTGATCATCACCCTTTCGGAAGCGGCGGCTCTGGTGCTGCTGGTCGTGTTCGTGTTCCTGCAGAGCTGGCGTGCGACGCTGATCCCGATCATCGCAGTGCCGGTTTCGCTGATCGGCGCGTTCGGCGGCCTGATGCTCTTCGGCTTCACGCTGAACACGCTGACCCTGTTCGCGATCGTGCTTGCGACCGGGATCGTCGTCGACGACGCCATCGTCGTCCTCGAGAACGTCGAGCGGCTGATGGCCGAAAGGAAGCTCTCGCCGAAGGACGCGGCGATCGAATCGATGAAAGAGGTGACCGGCGCGATCGTGGCGATCGAGCTGGTGCTGGTGTCGGTGTTCGTGCCGGTCGCGTTTCTCGGCGGCCTTGCCGGCAAGCTCTACCAGCAATTCGCCGTGACCGTGGCTACTGCCGTCACGATTTCGGGGCTGATCGCGTTGACCTTGACGCCGGCGCTGTGCGCGTTGCTGCTCAAGCCCCAGCACATCGAAAACCGCCTGTTCCGCCCGTTCAACCGCGGTTTCGCCTGGCTGACGCGCACTTATCTCGGCGGCGTGCGGCTGACCGTGCGTCACGCGGTGATCGCGGTCCTGCTGTTCGTCGGCGTCTTCGGCGCGGACGCGCTGCTGTTCCGGACCGTACCCGGCGGCTTCGTGCCGCCGGAAGATCAGGGTTATATCCTCGGCTCGCTGACATTGCCCGACGGCGCCACCTTGCAGCGCACGCAGGATGCCGGCGCCGCCATACAGCGGATCCTGCTCGGCAATTCCGCGGTCGAGCACGTATTCGTCGTCGCCGGGTTCGACGTCATCGCCGGCGCGAACAAGACCAACGCCGCGACAATGTTCATCCCGCTGCAGCCCTGGGACGAGCGCAAGACGAGCGCGGAGGATCTGGCGAAGTTCGTGATTGCCGAAGGCGCCAAGCTTTCGCAGGGGACGATGCTGGCATTCAACCCCGCGGCGATTCGCGGCCTGGGCAGCGCCGGCGGGTTCGAGGTCTACCTGCAGGACCGTGCCGACGCCGATCCGCAAAAGCTTTATCAGAATCTGCAGCAGTTCCTCGGCGAGTTGCGCAAGCGGCAGGAGCTTACCGGCATCGCCACCTTCTATCGCCCGACGTCTCCGCAACTCTTTGTCGATGTCGATCGCGAAAAGGCCGCGGCGCTCGGCGTGCCCTTGAAGGACGTGTTCGACACGCTGCAGGGCACGATGGGCGTCCTCTACGTCAACGACTTCAACAAGTTCGGCCACACCTATCGCGTCCAACTCCAGGCCGAGGGTGCGTATCGGTCGAAGCCGGAAGATCTGGGTAACGTCTACGTCCGTTCCTCGCGCGGCGACATGATTCCGGTGAAAGCGCTGATCAGCGTGAAGAACGTCATCGGACCTGAGCAGCTCGATCGCTTCAATGGCTTCCTGGCGGCCAAGGTGCTCGGCAACGGCGCCGCCGGCGTGAGCTCGGGGCAGGCGATCGCAGCGGTCGAAGACGTCGCGAAATCGCTTCCGCCCGGCTATACGATCGCCTGGACCGGGCAGGCCTTCCAGGAAAAGCGCATCGGCACCCAGTCGATCATCGCGTTCACGTTCGCGATCATCATGGTGTTCCTGATCCTGTCGGCGAATTACGAGAAATGGTCGCTGCCGGTCGCGGTGCTGCTGGCGGTTCCGTTCGCTTTGTTCGGCGCTTTGACGGCGGTCTTCCTGCGCGACTTCAGCAACGATGTCTACTTCCAGATCGGACTATTGGTGCTGATCGGACTGGCCGCCAAGAACGCGATCCTTATCGTCGAATTCGCGGCGCAGGAGATGGCGAAGGGTCTGTCGCCGGTCGATGCCGCTCTCGAAGCCGCGCGGCTGCGCTTCCGTCCGATCGTGATGACCTCGCTGGCGTTCATGCTCGGCGTATTGCCTCTGGTGCTTGCAACCGGCGCCGGCGCGGCGGCACGGCGATCGATGGGCACCGGTGTGTTTGGCGGCATGGTGGTAGCGACGTTCGTCGCCACGATTTTCATTCCGCTTTTCTTCGTGCTCTTTACACGCCGCAGGAACAAACGCGCGCCGACGCCGGCTGCGGCGGGAGTCGAGGAGAGGATCGCCTGATGCATCGCCGCCTGGTGCTGGCGCTTTCCCTCGCGCTCGCCGGCTGCATGGTCGGGCCCGACTATCAGCGGCCGCAGACGACGCTGCCGACGGGCTACGCCGACGCGCCGGCGGCGGAGGCCAATGCCGCCGCGACGCCGGCGATACGCGCCGACTGGTGGACGCTGTACGACGATCGCACGCTCGATGAGCTGGTCACGACGGCGCTGTCGGACAATCTCGACGTGGCCGTCGCGGTGGCGAGGATCGAGGAGTTCGACGCCGATCTGCGCGAGGCCAATGCGGCCTTGTTTCCCGAGATCGATCTGGGCGCGAACGCGGCCCGCTCGCGCTCGAGCAGAGCAGTGGCGGCGCCGCAGTCGATCAGGGTGAGCAACGATTTTCGCATCGCGCTGTCGACGTCCTTCGAAATCGATTTCTGGGGACGGCTGCGCCGCCTGCTCGAGAGCGCGCGGGCGCAGGTTCTGGCGACGCACTATGCGAAGGACGTGGTCACGCTGTCGCTGGCGGGGCTGACGTCGCAGACGTATTTCCTGCTGCGCTCGCTCGACGCACAGATCACGGCCACACGCGAAACGCTGGCGACGCGCGAAGAGTACCTGGTCGTCGTTCGCCGCCGCGTCGACGCCGGCCTTGCCTCGGGCCTCGATCTCGCGCAGGCGCTCGGCGCCCGCTCGGACGCCGCGGCCCAGCTGAAGGAGCTCGTGCGGCAGCGCGCGCTGGCCGAACATCTGCTGGCGACACTCACCGGCAGGCTCGATCTCAAGGTGGCGCCCGGCGATCTCGCGCAGTTGCCCGTTCCTCCGATACCGCCGATGGACTTGCCGTCGACTCTGCTGGAGCGGCGCCCGGACATCCGGCTGGCCGAGGAAAACCTGGTCGCGGCGAACGCGCAGATCGGCGTCGCCAAAGCGGCGCTGTTGCCCAGGATCTCGCTGACCGGCGCCCTCGGCAGCGAAAGCGATGCCCTGGGCTCGCTCGCGCGTAGCAGCGCCGGCATCTGGTCGATCGGATTTGCGCTGGCGCAGCCGATCTTCACCTGGGGCCGCCTGACCGCGGAAGTCGACGCCACGACCGCTCGGCAGAAGCAGGCGCTCTTCGGCTATCAGAAATCGATTCAGACGGCGTTTCGCGAGGTTTCCGACGCGCTGGTGAACGTCAGCCAGACGTCGGCGATGGAGACCGATCTGCGGTCCAGCGTCGACGCCGCGCGCGACGCGTTGCGCCTGTCCACCGAGCGCTACGAGTCCGGATATTCGGCCTATCTGGCCGTCCTCGATGCGCAGCGCTCGCTGAATATCTCGCAGCTCGCGCTGATCCGAAACCGCGAGGCGCTGCTATCGGCGTCGGTCG
>DASYJB010000118.1:0-2378 GCA_035996965.1 Casimicrobiaceae bacterium
CCCGTCGCGCGCGTCGAATACAGCGATCTGTCCGTCGAAGCGTATCGCCGCGCCGGAGACCAGCGGCTTTTTCGCGGCGACGCAGGCACGGTTGACCGCATGCCGCGTGGCGAAGTTGTCGGAGCAGTCGAGAACGATATCGGCGGTCGCGGCGAGCGGTCCGAGCTCCTCGGGACCGACCCGCTTGCCGACGCGCTCGACGCGCACTTCCGGATTGACCGCGGCAATGCGCTCACCGGCGGCGTCGACCTTGCGTCGTCCGACGTCGGCGGTGCCGAACAGGATCTGACGCTGGAGATTGGTCAGATCGACCTGATCGGCGTCGACCAGGGTCAGGGTCCCGACGCCGGCCGTGGCGAGAAATTGCGCGGCCGGGTTGCCCAGGCCGCCGACGCCGACGATCAGCACATGCGCGTCGGTGAAGCGCTGCTGCGCATCGACGCCCAACTCGGGCAGCAGCACGTGCCGGCTGTAGCGCAGCAGTTGCGCGTCGTCCATCGTCGTTTTCCGTTGCCCGGTCGTTCGAAAGCAAAAACGCCCGGACGAACCGGGCGTTTTGCGCTGGCAAAAGTCGTTCCTTACTGCGGCGCTACCGCGGCGACCGCCTTGGTCGATGCGACGACCGGAAGACCCTTCAGGCGATTCAGCGCCTGCTTCAACTGAAAGTCATCGGTCGAGCCGAACTCCAGACGCGGCTGCGCAGCCTCGCCCTTCGTCGGGTTTTCCTGCGTCTTTTCGACCGGCGTCTTGATCGAAAGCGTCGCGGCGCCGTCGGCGCTGGCGATCGGCGTCTTGCCGTCGAGCAGGTGATGATCGAGATTGGCTTCGCGCAGCCGGTAGTCGCGCCCGTCATCGACCGCGATGTCGGGCTCGATGCCCTTGGCCTGGATCGAGCGACCGCTCGGCGTGTAGTAGCGCGCCGTCGTGAGCTTCAATCCAGCGTTCGGACCTAGTGGAAGGATCGTTTGCACCGAACCCTTGCCGAAGGTCTGCGTGCCCATCACCACGGCGCGCTTGTGATCCTGCAAGGCGCCGGCGACGATTTCGGACGCCGATGCGGTGCCGCCGTCGACCAGAACGACCATCGGCACGCGCTTGACCGCTGCAGGCAGGTCCTTCAGGTAGTCATCGCTGCGTCCACGCAGATAGTCGCCCTTATTCGACGACAGGCGCATGCGCGCATCGGAGGTCCGGCCATCGGTGTACACGACCAGCGAATCCGCAGGCAGGAACGCCGCCGCGACGCCGACCGAAACATTCAATAAGCCACCCGGATCGCTGCGCAGATCGAGGACGAGCCCGGTGAGCTCACCCTGCTTGTACAAGTCGCGGATCGACTTGGCGACGTCCTCGCCAGTATGTTCCTGGAACTGCACGACACGGATGTAACCGTAGCCGGGCTCGATCAATTTGGCGCGCACGCTGCGGAAATTGATGATCTCGCGCAACAAGGTGAATGTCAGCGGCGTCTCGGCGTCCTTGCGCGCGACCGTCAGCACGATCGACGTGCCCGGCTTGCCGCGCATTTTCTCGACCGCCTTCGACAGCGGCAGCCCGCGAGTTGAAAGATCGTCGATCTTGACGATCAGGTCTCCCGACTTGATCCCGGCGCGGAAGGCCGGCGTGTCCTCGATAGGCGATATCACCTTGATCAGTCCGTCTTCGGCGCCGACTTCTATCCCGAGGCCCCCGAACTTGCCCTGGGTGTTGATCTGGAGTTCCTTGAATGCGTCGGCATCGAGAAAATCCGAATGCGGGTCGAGCCCGTGGACCATGCCGTTGATCGCTTCGCGGATCAGCTTGTCGTCCGGCACGGCCTCGACATAGTCGCTCTTGATGCGGCCGAACACGGCCGAGAAGAGCTGCAGATCCTCGTAGGGGATCGGAAGTTTTGCCTCGCGCTCGGCCAATGCCGAGAAGTTGAGGCTGAGCAGCAGCCCCAACACCGCACCGATACCGATCAGTCCCGCCTTTTTCCAGCCATTACCCATGTTCGCCTCGTTGTTTCGCGATCACGCGCATCGCGCGTAACCGCTCGGTATGCCGGTGTTCGGCCGCCCGATTGTCTATCGATGTCGCTGCGCTCGCTTCCTTGAGAGCGGCCGTCTCGGCCGGCGGGTTGCTGCGCAATCGTTGCAGGATCATGGCGCGATCCACATTGCCGGATCGACCGCCTCTCCCTGGATTCGTATTTCAAAGTATACGCCGGTTTCCTGGCCGCCACCGCTCGCGCCGGCCTGCGCCATTGCTTGGCCGGCGTCGACCTTCGCGCCGACCGGCGACAACAGTGCAGTGCCTCGTTGTTGCCGTAGAGGCCCATGTAGCCGTCTCCGCGATCGATAATCAAGAGGTTTCCGAATCCGCGCAGCCATTCGGCG
>DASYJB010000119.1:0-22102 GCA_035996965.1 Casimicrobiaceae bacterium
TCGGGCTTCTTCATCCATTCATCGATGACCGCATTGGGCGCCTTGTAAAGAACTAGAAACTTGTCCATCGTTGCCTCCGTGGTGAGGCTCTATGTGAGCCGTGAACTGCTATTGTCGCCGAGGCAGGCGCGGTCGCCAAGCAACGAGAGTGACAGCTTTCGACCCAAAGCGGACGTTCGTGAAAGCGTTCGCAGCTCTTGACGGCAGAGCTCACGAGCCTGATCGAGGCTCAAGCAAGTTCCGGCATGGACAACTATGGCGGACTTGGACGCCGCGTCCTGTGAGCACGTGAGCCGCCTCGCGTCACGTGCTCGCAATAGACTTCCACTGCTGGAGCCTTTCGCCAATCAGCGCTGCGCGCTGCTGCTGGTCGCGCGCGTCGAGGATGTTCAGGTCCTGCGGATCCGCCCGCCAGTACACGCCGGACGTGCGCGCGTTTAGCGAGGGTTCGCTGTTCGCTCGTGTGGTCCAGTACCCCGCGCCGCGATCGGCGGATTCCAGCTTGATCTCACCGGTGCCTTCCAGTTGCGGCGCGCTGGGATCCATGGGCCGCTCGCCCTTCCAGTAGTAGAAAATGGACGCCCCCTCGCCGCCTTCCTTGGTGGCTTCGCTCCAGTACCTTGCAGAGAGTGTGCCGTTCTCCTGCCAGGAGCGGCCGGTGAGCTCCAGCCCGCCTCTGCGATCGCGCGTGATACGCAGCAGGCTCACGGCAGAGGGCTCGCGCGCCGAGCGTTCTGTGAGGGAGTATTGCCACCACAGCCCGTCCATTCGAGGGGCGCGGACCTCGCTCTCGATGGCCGTGCGCAGCGTCTGGTTGATCGCTTTCGCCGCGGCGGCGGTGGTCGCGTCGTAACGCACGCAGGTCAGACCGAGCAGGTCGCTCGGGAGCTTGGCACCTTTGGCATGAAGGATGAAGGTGCGGCGCATGCCGAGCACGCCGCCGAACAGGCCGGCTTCGAAAACAACGTTGTCGCGGGGTGACGCCTGCGCCGATTCAAGCGCGCTCGATTCTGTCACGCCGACGCCGGTCCAGTCGTCCCGGGCAAACACGAACGCTGCGAAGTCGACCTCGCGCGTGAGCTCGAGCAGGCGTCCGAGAGTGGTCGTTCCCGGATTGAAGACGGCCGTCCACGGCTGGACATGCGCCATGTCTTCCAGGCCGCGGGTCAGCGCCTCCAGCAGTTTCGCCTGCTTGCCGGACGATCCGAGAAAAATACGGGGCTTGTCCATTGGCGTCTCCCTTTGGATCGAATTTACCTCAGCGCGGCTCCGACACCGATAACACAGTATGCCAAAGAGGGGCGGCTTCTGGCCGGAAGCCGACGTCCGTCGTGTGAGATGACGCGCCGAGCCATGCATCGCACGTAAGGTGATAGCGCGTGCACGGGAACGTACTAACGACCGCGGCATGAGCACTGAGCGATGCTCTGCGAGGTCCCGACAAGCCAGACTAACCGCGCGTCCGCAATCGAGTCCGTCGGTCCGAGCGGACCTAACGTTTTGAATTCGTGGCTCCCCGACCAGGGCTCGAACCTGGGACCTGCGGATTAACAGTCCGTCGCTCTACCAGCTGAGCTATCGGGGAACAGCCCTCTATTATATCGAGCCGCTCCGGACCGGGTCAATTTAACCTCGATCCAACGTGATGCGGCGCCTCGCGACACTCGGGGTGACGCCGGATTTTCATTGCCGCCGGCGACTACAGCGGCGGGTCGCGCGGCGATCCGGGACCGGTCGAAAAATGCGGTGCAGCCAAGCGCAGGTAGTGCACCATCGACCACAGCGTCAGCACCGCGGCAACCCAGAGCGCCACTTTGCCGAGCAGCTTGGTGTCGATGCCCGGGATCACCGGCTGGTAGAGCAGCAATGCGATGACCGCGGTGATCTGTGCAACGGTCTTCACCTTGCCGATAAAGGCCACGGCGACGCTTTTCGATTTGCCGATCTGCGCCATCCATTCGCGCAGCGCCGACACGGCGATTTCGCGGCCGATGATGATGATCGCGAGCCAGGGCTCGGCGCGGTCGAGCCAGACCAGCATGATCAGCGCTGCGACGACCATCAGCTTGTCGGCGACGGGGTCGAGGAACGCGCCGAACGCCGAAACCTGGCCCCATCGCCGCGCCAGGTAGCCGTCGGCCCAGTCGGTGATCGCCGCGACTGCGAATACGGTCATCGCCAGCCAGTTCTTGTGCGGCATCGACAGCATCGACTCCGGCAGATAGTAGACGCCGACGAAAACGGGAATCAGGACGATCCGGAGCCAGGTCAGCGCCGTGGGAAGATTGAATGTCATGGCGGTGGCCGCGCGCTGTCGCGCGGTGAGCGCATTCTACTCCGCCGGCGTTGGACCGAGCCGGCTGCCTCCACAGGCGATGTGGCGTCCGGGATGCGGTGTCGAACCCATGGCCGCAATCGTCAATGCAGCTCGGCGAATATGCGCTCGGCCAGCGCGCGGCTGATGCCGGCAACGCGCGCTAGGTCGTCGACGCCTGCGGCCTGAACGCCCCTCAAGCCGCCAAAATGCGCGAGCAGCGCCTGCCGCTTGCGTGCTCCGATGCCGGTGATGCCTTCCAGGGTCGAGGTCGTTCGCGCCTTGCCGCGGCGCGCCCGGTGCCCCTGGATCGCAAACCGGTGCGCCTCGTCGCGGATTTGCTGCAGCAGGTGCAACCCCGGGTGATCGGCCGGCAGGTGCAGTGTCTTGTCGCTCCCCGGGAAGACGATTTCCTCCAGACCGGGCTTGCGCTCGGGCCCCTTCGCGATACCGATCAGATGTGTCGCGTGCAGCCCCTGCTCGGCGAGCACTTCGGCCGCAACGCCGACCTGCCCCTTGCCACCGTCGATCACCAGCAGATCGGGCGCCGGGTATTCGCCGGACACGATCCGCGCGACACGCCGCGTCAGCGCCTCGTGCATCGCCGCGTAATCGTCACCGCCAGTCGGCGGCTTGACGTTGAAGCGCCGGTATTCGGAGGTCTGCATCGCCAAGCGATCGAAGATGACGCAGCTCGCTACCGCCGCCTCGCCCATCGTATGGCTGACGTCGAAGCATTCGATCCGCTGCACCGATTGCGGCAGGCCCAGCGCCTCCTGCAAGGCGGCGAGGCGCTCGTCCTGCGTGGCCTTTTGCGCGAGCCTTTGCCGGATGGCGAGCTCGGCGTTCTGCACTGCCATCGTCACCCATACGCGACGCTCGCCGCCGGGATTGGTCACCAGCTGAACCTTGTGCCCCGATTGCGCCGACAGCACTTCGGCGAGCACAGGATCGTCGCGTCCTCCGGGCGCGACGATCGTCGGAGGCGTCGGCCGCTCCAGATAATGCTGGACCAGGAACGCCGGAACGATCTCGTCGAGCGTCGCGCCTTCCGCGTGTTGCGGGAAGAAGGTCCGGTCGCCGACATGCCTGCCGCCTCGTATCATCACCAGATTGACTGCCGTCAGTCCCCGCTCGACCGCGCTGGCGATCACGTCGACGTCGCCGGCGGTCGGGCTCTCGACGAACTGCCGCGACTGCAACTGCTGCAACCGCGTGATCTTGTCGCGCAGGCGCGCGGCACGCTCGAAGGCGAGCGACGCCGCGGCGGCATCCATCTGCCGCTGCAGCTCGGCCAGCACCTCGGTCGTCTTGCCCTGCAGGAACAAGGTCGCATTCTTCACGTCCTCCTGATAGTCGGCTTCGGAAATCAATCCGACGCAGGGGCCGGTGCAGCGCTGGATCTGATGCAGCATGCACGGTCGCGAGCGATTGGCGAACACGCTGTTCTCGCAGGTACGAAGCTGGAACACCTTCTGCAGCACGCCCATGCCTTCGCGCACGGCGCCCGCGCTGGGAAAGGGCCCGAAGTAACGATGCGGCTTGTCGAGCTTGCCGCGGTGGAAGCGCAGCTGCGGAAACGTTTCGCCGGTCAGGCAGATGAACGGATAGCTCTTGTCGTCGCGGAAAACGACGTTGTAGCGCGGCTGGTGCGCCTTGATCAGATTGTTCTCGAGCAGCAGCGCTTCGCCTTCGGAACGCGTGACCGTCACTTCGACGCGCGCGACCTGGGCGACCATCGCTTCGGTGCGTGGATGGTGCTCGGTCTTCTGAAAGTAATTGGAGACGCGTTTTTTCAGGTCCCGCGCCTTGCCGACGTAAAGCGTGTCGCCAGCCGCATCGACCATGCGGTAAACGCCGGCGCGATTGGGCAGCGACTTGAGCAACTCGCGGGCGTCGAAGGCTTCGCTTTTCATGCGGTTCGGGTCGTCGTCGGACATCGGTGTTAACTGAGCTGCGCGGCGTCAGCACGAAAACGGGCGATCGATGCGAACACCTGCTCGAACATCGCCGCCGTCAGGCGCCGTGTGTTGGTGTTGTACCGGCTGCAGTGGTAGCAGTCGAACAGGCGCACCGTGCCGCGCCCTCCCCGCGGCAGCGCGTGCTCGGCGCCGTGCGCAAAAGCATACGCGCGTGGCGCGAGGCCCAGCGCCCTCAACGTCGCCTCGTGTGCGATTCGCCCCAGGGCGAGAATCGCGGCGCCGTCAGGCAAGGTGCCGAGTTCGGCAGCGAGATACCCGTTGCAGTTCCTGATTTCGTCGGGCAGCGGCTTGTTGCCTGGCGGCAGGCATTTGACCGCGTTGGTGATCCGGGCGTCGATCAGCGCGAGGCCGTCGTCCACCGCGAGCGATTGCGGCTGATTCGCGTAACCGAACTTGTGCAAGGTCGCATACAGCATGATGCCCGCGTAGTCGCCGGTAAACGGCCTGCCGCTGGCGTTGGCCCCATGCATGCCCGGGGCGAGACCGACGATCACCAGGCGCGCGCTCATGTCCCCGAACGGCGGCACCGGCCGGCAGAAATAGCGCGGATTCGCAGCGAGAACCTGATCCAGAAACTGCGCGAGCCTCGGGCAGCGTCGGCAGTCGACGTCGTACGCGGCGGCCGGGACCGCGGCATGATCGGATTCGCGGCGGTGCAATCGACTCATGTAGAATGGCGCGTTGCCCGCCGCCATGTGATCACTGCGGATTACTGCGGGAGTGCCGGAGCGTGCGCCGGAATGAATGGCGGCGGGTTGTCGTAATTTTAGCACGCCCGCGCGTGCTCACCGGCTCCGATGCTCCCTCCCGAATCACGGCTCGAAGTGCGTACGCGGCTGCCCGCCAAACCGAACGCGAAGCCACCGCTGCTGTTCGTGCACGGTGGCTATTGCGACGCATGGTGCTGGGAGCCTTATTTCCTGCCCTACTTCGCGGCACAGGGGTACGCGGCGCATGCGCTTAGCCTGCGCGGACATGGCACGAGCGGCGGCCGCGAAGCGCTGTTCGTCACCGGTCTCGACGACTATGTCGCCGATGTCGAGCAAATCGCCGGCGGCTTGCCCTCGCCGCCGGTACTGATCGGGCATTCGATGGGCGCCGCGATCATCGAGCGCATGCTGACGACGCGTCCGATTCGCGCCGCGGCGCTGTTGGCGCCGATCCCTCCGGCGGGACTTGGGCCGGTGGCGCAGCGCCTGCTCGCCTGGCAGCCCGAATACCTGGTCAACATGCATCGGCTGGATGCGCCGCACTTGAGCGGCGACGTATTGGCGGCGCTTCGCCCGATGTACTTCAGCGCCAGCGTTCCGCCGAAGATCCTGGCCGAGGCGATGGTCCATCTGACGCCCGAATCGCCGCGCGCGCTGATGGACTTGACCCTGCGGCTGCACGGCGGGGTTCCGGTCGCGCCGGCGCGGCTGTTCGTGCTTGGCGCTAACGACGACAGGATTTCGACGCCCGCCGACGTCAAGGCGACGGCGTCACTGTATGGCGTTCCCTCGCTGATCTTGCCGGGGCTCGCGCATATGCTGATGCTGGAAGGCGACTGGGAAACCGCGGCGCGACCGCTGCTCACCTGGCTCAAGGGGTCAGGTTAACTTTCGCACTGCGATCGTCTGTCACGGCGGTCGCGGCGTGAAAGTTAACCTGACCCCTTAACGATGCGTGGCGGCAAACTCGGCGAATTCGTCGGGCGCCATCGCTTCGCTGAACAGGAAACCCTGGAAACAGTGGCAGTCACGGGCTTCGAGGAAAGCGAGCTGGCCGCTGGTGCCGACGCCTTCGGCGACGACCCGCAAATTAAGGCCGCGCGCCAGCGCGATGATCGCCTCGGTGATCGCTGCATCGCCCGGGTCCGTTTCCAGATCGGCGATGAACGAGATGTCGATCTTCAGCGTGTCGATCGGAAAGTGCTTCAGATGCGACAGGCTGGAGTAGCCGGTGCCGAAATCGTCGATCGCCACCGAGAAGCCCTCGTCGCGCAGTTGCTGCAGAACCTTGCGGATGGCGTCGAGGTCGTGCAGCAGGCTTGACTCGGTGACCTCGAGCTCGATCCACGACGGTTCGCAGCCGGCATTGCGCACGATATCGCAAATACGCTGCGCCAGGTCGTCGCGATAGAACTGACGGCCGGAGAGATTGATCGACACCGTCAGCTCGAAGCCTGCCTTGCGCCACGCAGCGCACTGCTCGGCGGCGCTTTTCAGGACCCAGTCGCCGAGGATATGGATCAGCCCCGTCTCCTCGGCCAGCGGAATGAAAACCTGCGGCGCGATTTCGCCGTGCTCCTCGTCGTGCCAGCGCAGCAGCGCCTCGGCACCGACGATCGACCTGTCGGCGATGCGCACGATCGGCTGGTAGTTCAGCTTGAGCGCGCATTCCTTGACTGCGGTGCGCAACGAGCTTTCCAGCGTGTGCTGCTTCAGCCGTCGCGCCGCCAGATCGGCATCGAAAAACTGGTAGGTATTGCGCCCCAGCTCCTTCGAGCGGTACATCGCCACGTCGGCGTGCTTGAGCAGGCCCTCGGGGTCGTCGCTGTCGTCCGGGTAGATCGAGATCCCGATCGACGAGGTCACATAGATATCGTGCTCCTCGATCTGGAACGGCTGCGCGATCGCGTCCTGCAGCTTCTGCGCGACGCGATTCAGCACGGCGGCATCGTCGAAGTCCTCGACGATGACCATGAATTCGTCGCCGCCGAGCCGCGCCAGCAGGTCGGTTTCGCGCAGCGCGCCGGACAGCGACCTGGTCACCTGCTTCAACAGCTCGTCGCCGATCCGGTGTCCCAGTGTGTCGTTGACGTTCTTGAACCGGTCGAGATCGATGTAGAGCACGCCGACGTGGCGGCCGTTGCGCTTGGCCTGAGCGATCGCCTGCGCCAGCCGCTCCTGCAGCAGCAGGCGGTTCGGCAGCCCGGTCAGCGCATCGCGCGTGGCCAGATACTGCAGCCGCTCCTCCGCCTGGATGCGCGATGAGACGTCCTGCACGAACGACAGGATCGACACGATGCGTCCCTGCTCGTCGAGCAGGCACGAGTGATACCACTCGCACCAGATCGTCTCGCCGTCCTTGCGATAGTTGCGGTTGAGCCCGGTCGCGCGCGGCTGCTCGCCGGCCATCAGCTTTTCGATCAGCTCAGTCACCCCGGGCCGATCCGCCTCGTGCGTCAGCTGGCTGCCGGTGATCGGCATGCCCAGCACTTCCTCGGCCCGCCACCCGAATATGTTCTCGGCCTGCGGCGACCAGCGTACCAGGCGAAAATCGCGGTCCCATTCGAGCACCGCCAGCGGCGTGTTGTTGATGTGCGACGACAGCATCCAGTTGGCGCGGCGCAGGGCTTCCTCGTTGCGCTTCTGGTCGTGAATGTCGGTGTGCACCGCGTAGATGCCGATCACGTTGCCTTCGCCGTCTCGGTTCGGCGCGTAGTGAATCGACTCCCACCGCTGCTCGCCGTTCGGCTGCACCAGCAGCTGCTCGGTCGAGATCGTCTCTCCGGAGAACACGCGGTTCATCAGCGGCTGCAGCTGCCCCGCGCGTGCGTCGCCGACGACTTCGCCGATTTTTCGTCCGGTCAGGTCCTTGCGGCTTTCCGACAGCCATTCCTCGTTGTGCCGGTTGAGGAAGCGAAAGCGCGACTCCCGGTCGATGTAGGCGACGCGGGCGGGAACGTTGTCCATGATCAGCCGGAGCTCGCCCTCGCTGGCGCGCAGAGCTTCCTGCGCCTGCTTGAGGCCATGGATGTCGTTCATCAGCACGAACGCGCCGTTGACCTCGCCTCCCGGCGCGGTGTCCGGCACGACGCGGATCGTCATCCACCGCCGGACCGCATCCGCACCCGGCACCAGCCGCTCGAACGACGTCGATTCGCCCTGCAGCGCGCGCGACAGCAAGGCTTGCGCGCTTGCGTAGATTCCATGGCCGACGACATCGCGCAGGCGCAGCTCGGCAACCTGCTCCGCGGTCAGGCCGAAATACTGCAGGAACGGCCGGTTGACATACTGGCAGCGCTCGTCCCGATCGATATAGGCGACCGGCGCAGGCACCCCGTCCATGATCGCGCGCAGCTGCGATTCCCGCGAAGCCAGCGCGTCCTGCGCCTGCTTCAGGTCGGTGATGTCGTGGCCGACGATGTAATAACCCTTGATCGTCGCGTCGAAGCGCATGTCCGGGACGATCTTGTTGCGCAGCCACCTCTGGCGGCCGTTGACGTCGACGGTCTCGCGCTCGTAGGTGACGCTCTCACCCCGCGCGGCGCGGTCGATGAACGGCTGCTGAAACTCGAACGCTTCGGGCCCCAGCACGTCGGCGACGCTCTTGCCGATGATCTCGTCGCGGCTGACGCCGACCAAAGTCACGAACGCATCGTTGACGAACGTGTAGTGGCGGTCGAGATCGACGTAGACGACCGGCTCGGGAATATTGTCGGTGAACAGCCGCAGCTGCTCCTCGCGGGCCGCCAGCGCCTGCTCGGTGAGCTTCAGATCGTGGATGTCGTACTCGGTGCAATAAAGCCCGCGCACCTTACCCTTCGCATCGAGGTCGGGCGCGATGCGGCCGTGCATCCAGCGGCGCTTGCCGTCTTCGCTGGCCCCTACCCGCTCGTACTCGACGTTCTCGCCGTCGAGCGCGCGCTGGAAGATCGGCCGCAGAAAGGCATTGACGTCGTGCGGCATGACGTCGTATGGCGTCTTGCCGTAGATCTCCGCCTGCGGCCGGCAGACCCAGTTGGCGAACGCCTGGTTGACGAACGTGTACTTGAGCGTGCGATCGAGGTAGGCGATCGGGCCGGGAATGTTGTCGGCGAACAGCCGCAGTTGCGATTCCTGGGACTTCAGCGCCTCGCGGATGCGGACGTCGTCTTCGATGTCGTTGATCACCGCGAACGCGCCGCCGGTCCTGCGGCCGGGCTCGCGGTCGGGGAACAGCGTGATGCGCACCCAGCGCAGGTCCCCGCTGGCCGGGCGCTCGCGGCGATCGTAGCTGACGGTGGCACCCGCAAAAGCCCGCTCGACATATCCCATCATCTCGTCGAGCGCCTCGGCCGCGATGAAATTCTTAAGCGGCTGGCCTAGCAGATCGTCGACCGCTAAACCGATGTATTCTCCGTAGGGCTTGTTGGCAAAGCGCAGACGAAACGCGCGATCGAAATAGAAGATCGGCAGGCTGACACTGTCGGTGACAATGCGCAGGCGATGCTCGCGCTCGCCCGCTTCGAGCTCCATCTTCTTGATGTTGTCGACATCGGTGTAAGTCGCAAGCACGCCGCGAACGTCGCCGGTCGGCCCGCGATCCGGGTAGTAGTCGACGCGGACCCAGAAAGCATTGCGCTTGACCGACGAGAGCTGGCGCTCGAAGCTCACCCGCTCGCCGTTGAGCGCGCCCTCGAGGTAGGCGTGATAGAGCTGGTAGAGCTCGCGGCCGTCGACTTCAACGACCTCGCGGCCGATGACCTCGGATTGTGGCTTGCCCGACCAATCGAGAAACGCGCGGTTGACGAAGCGGTAACGCTGATCGCGGTCGATGTAGGAGACCGGCAGGCCGAGCGCGTTCAGCTTGCGCTGCGACAGCGCTAGCAGGGCCTCGTTGTCCAGACCTTCGCCGACTGTTTGCTGCGTCGGCAGGTCCATGCGAGAAAATGATCGGGTTAGCGCCATGGCACCGGGTCGAACCGCCCGCCTCCACACCCGGGAAGCGGGCGATCAATCAGTCTAAGTGTCGAATCCGCCACTTACAAGCAAGTAGTCTGCCATTGGGGAACCCAGTAACGAAAATGGGGGGAAATCGATGTTTTCCGCCCTCGAATTGGCGGGGCGGCGGCGGCGGGCTACAATCAGCGGCACAAAAACCCGCCGGGCGGCACATTTTGGTCCCTATTGCTGCTTTCAGCGGTCGGCCAGAATTCGCCCGGGGGCCATTCCCGCGTCTCGCGATGTTTGCGAAGGCAGCCGGAAATTCAGGAGGAAGTCGATGCCCCGCGTCTTGCGCTTAGCCGCCCGCTGGCTGGCGATATCCGTCCTGTTGCTGCTGCCTGCCGTGGCAGTTGCTGCGCCGGTCGAGCCACCGGCGATTGCCGGTGTGCCGATCGATTTCCTCCTGTTCGCGCTGACCCTGATCGGGGTCGCGCTATTCCATCACCACACGCTGCCGATCGCCGTTGGCGGGATGCTCGTGATCTCGCTGTTCAAGATCGCGTTTTCGCCATTCGCGGAAGGACCCGGGATCGCCGGCTGGCTCGATCATCTCGGCCACGAATGGGTGCTGCTGACCAACCTGCTGGGTCTGCTGCTCGGCTTTGCGCTGCTGTCCAAGCACTTCGAGGCCAGCCGCGTCCCGCAATGGTTGCCCAAACTGCTGCCCGATGACTGGAAAGGCGGGCTGGTGCTGCTTTTCATGATTTTTGTGCTGTCGAGCTTCCTCGACAACATCGCCGCCGCGCTGATCGGCGGCACGATCGCCGGCGCGGTGTTTCGCGGCAAGCTGCATATCGGGTATTTGGCCGCGATCGTCGCCGCATCCAACGCCGGCGGCTCGGGCAGCGTCGTCGGCGACACGACGACGACGATGATGTGGATCGACGGGGTCAATCCGCTGCAGGTCCTCGAAGCCTATGTCGCCGCCGGCGCGGCGATGCTGGTTTTCGGCATCCCCGCCGCGATCCAGCAGCAGCGCTATTCGCCGATTACGCGCGAGGCGCCGGTCGGCGTCGTCATCGACTGGGCGCGCGTGTTCATCGTCGCGCTGATCCTGGTCGCCGCGATCGTCGTCAACGTCGTCGTCAACGTCCGTTACAACGATATCGCCGGAGATTTTCCCTTCATCGGCGCGGCGGTCTGGGTCGCGCTGCTGATCTGCGTGCCGCTGCGACGCCCGGCCTGGAGCGAGCTTCCCGGCGCGTTTCGCGGCAGTATTTTCCTGCTGTCGCTGGTGCTCGCGGCATCGATGATGCCGGTGCACAAGCTGCCGGACGCTTCGTGGCGTGTCGCGCTGGGGCTGGGTTTCGTATCGGCGGTGTTCGACAATATTCCGCTCACCGCGCTGGCGCTCAAGCAGGGCGGTTACGACTGGGGCTACCTAGCGTACGCGGTCGGATTCGGCGGATCGATGATCTGGTTCGGGTCGTCAGCCGGCGTCGCGCTGGCGAGCATGTATCCCGAGGGGAAGAATGCGATCGCGTGGGTGCGCGGCGGCTGGCATGTCACGCTCGCCTATGTCATCGGCTTTGCGGTAATGCTGGCGGTCCTGGGCTGGTTTCCGCAGCCCAAGCACGAGGCGCCGAAAAGCGGCGGCGCCACCGTCGCGGCAGTGCCGGCGGTGTTGAGGACATCCGTCCAACCCTGACGCTTCGCGACAGGTCCAGCGGACGCTGCCGCGCTTCAGCGGACCCGAACCCAGTGGCCGCGACGCAAGTGCCAGCGGCCGTTCGGGCCCTGCACCCAGGCATCGGACTCCCAGTGCCAGCCGTATCGCTCGCGGACCCATACGCCGTGGACCCAGACGTGCCTGTGGCCGTTCCAGCGCCAGTATCCGGGCGCCCAGATGTAGCCGACGCGAGGCGCGGGCACGACTTCGACCCGCGGCGGCGGCGGCGCGATCGTGATATCGACATAGGTCCTCGCCGTGCTCGGCAGGGACACGATTGCGGCGCTCAGTGCGACGGCAGCCAGCAGGATTCGATTGCGAATCGCCATGGTCTTATCCTCCGGTAGTCGCCAACGCCCGGCGTTGCCCGCCGGGCGAAATTGCGATGCGAGATTAACGTGCGGGCGGCACCGGATGTTGACAGGGGATTGGCGTCGCTGCCGGAGGTCCGTCTTCAGCGATCGACGACCAGAATGTGAACCCGGTACGGGCCGTGAGCCCCGAGCACGATCGTCTGCTCGATGTCGCCGGTGCGCGACGGTCCGGAAACGAGATTGACGGCACGCGGCATCGGATCGCGCTCGCTGCGGACCAGCGCGAACGCCTCTTCCATGCCGGCGACGATGCGGGCGGCGGACACGATCGCGACATGCGTGTCAGGCAGCAGCATCGTGCCGGTCGGCGTCTGCGCGCCGGAGAGCAGCACCAGCGTGCCGGTCTCGGCGATCGCGCAAAATGCGCCGGTGATGCCCAGCTTGTCGGCGCCGGTGGTCGGGCGCGGCTCGATCGCGAGTCCGGCGCCGGCCCAGTCGAGGTCGGCCAGCTCCGGCCAGCAGACGCCCTGCCGCGAGCGCTGCGCGGCCAGCGCGGGGGCGAGCTCGAGCGCGTCGAGATAACGGGCGACGCTCGCCGGAATTTCGCGCCGATCGGCGACGCGGGCGACGGTGCTTTCCATGTCGGTCGCGCGCCGCATGAAACGCGCGACCAGATCATCGGGCATGCGCGGCCGCGGGCCGTGGGCGTGCGCGGTGACATACGCTTCGGCGTTCGCGCGCGCGACGGCCTCGTCCCTCGCCGTGCCGGATTTTGCAAGCGCGTTCCGCACCCGCCCGAGAATCCTGTCCCGCCCCGGGTCGTCGCCGGCGGCGCTCATCGGCTGCTCGTTTCGATGAACGAGGCGATGCGCTCGATGCCGGACCGGATCGCCGCCGGCGATGCCGCATACGAAAAACGCACATGCTGGCCGTCGCCGGGCACGCGTCGTCCGAAATGGATGTCGGCCAGCACCGCCACGCCGGCTTCGTTCAGCAGGCGCTTGCGGAATTCCTCCGAATCGGCGCAACCGGTCCGTTTGCATGCCTCGGTCACGTTCGGCCAGGCGTAGAACGCGCCGCCGGGCGTCTTGCAGCTGATGCCGGGAACCCGGTTCAACAGGGAGACGATCAGGTCTCGCCGCTCGAGGAAAGAGCTTCGCATCGCCTCGGCGTCGCCTTGCGGGCCGGTGATGGCCTCGAGCGCCGCCCACTGGCTGATCTGCGATGCACAGGAATCGGTATTGGTGATCCAGCGGGTGAAGATCGGGGCCAGCGCGCGGTTGGCGACATAGCCCAGGCGCCAACCGGTCATCGCCCAGGTCTTCGATGCGCCGTCCGAGATGATCGTGCGCTCGAGCATGCCGGGCAGCGACGCGAGCGAGGCGAATTCGCCGTCGTAGCATAGCCGCGAATAGATTTCGTCGGCGTAAACCCAGATCTGCGGATGCCTGCGCAGGATCTCGGCGATCACGCCCAGGTCGGCGGGCTTGAGACTCGCGCCGGTCGGGTTGTGCGGCGAATTCAGGATCAGGAGCCGGGTCTTCGCCGTGATCTTGGCTTCGAGCTCGTGCGGATCGAAAGCAAAATCGCGTGCTTCGCGCAGGTGTATCGGCACCGGCAAAGCGCCGTTGGCCACGATCTGCGACTCGTAGATCGGAAAGCCCGGCACCGGATAAATCACCTCGTCCTCGGCGCCGAAATCGGTCACCGACGCGATCGCGTAGGCGATGAAAGGCTTGGCGCCGGCGCCGATCACCACGTCGTCGGGCGCGATGACCAGCCCGCGCCTCTGGCCCAGGTCGCGCGCCGCGGCGGCGCGCAACTCGTCGATGCCGGCCGACGGCGTGTACCCGTGCTTGCCGCCGCGGATCGCCGCGACCGCGGCGTCCTGGATGTTGGCGGGTGTCGGAAAATCGGGCTGGCCGATGCAGAACGAGACGATGTCGCGGCCCTGGCGGGCGAGCGCATTCACCTCGGCGAGCACGACAAAGGCATTCTCGGTGCCCAAGCTTTCGCCGCGACGGCTTATCCTGGGCGCGGCCTTGGCTTCGCGCGGCGCGCTCACTGTTTGCCTCCACCGGTACGCTGGCGGGCATAAAGCTCTCGAAACGTTCGACCGGCCGGTGCCGGCATGTCGCGGCCGTCGGTCCAGCCACTGCCGAGCGGCAGGCGATGGATGAGGGAATCGCGGCCGCCCATCCAGTGCAGCATGCGCACGCCGATGCGGGTCAACGCGCCGAACAGGCGCGGCCGTCCGGCAAGCCACGACCAGATTCTCAAAGCCGCGCGTTCGGACCACGGCCGCAGCCGCCGCGCGAACTGCTGCTCGCGCAGCTTTCGCAACAGGTCGGGCAGCGGGATCTTGACCGGACACACGACCCCGCATTGATTGCACAAGGTCGACGCCTGCGGCAGGTCGAGCGCGTTTTCGAGGCCGATATACGACGGCGTCAGGATCGAGCCGATCGGCCCGGGATAGACCCAGCCGTACGAGTGGCCACCGATATTCTGATAGACCGGGCAATGGTTCATGCACGCGCCGCAGCGGATGCAGCGCAGGGCCTCGCTGACCTCGCTGCCGAGCACCTCGCTGCGTCCGGCGTCGACGAGAATGAAGTACATGTGCCGGGCGCCGTGAAATTCGCCCTCGCCCCGCACACCGGTCAACAGGTCGACATAGTTGGCGATCGACTGTCCGGTCGCCGAGCGCGGCAGCAGGCGCATCAGGGTCGCGACGTCCTCGAGTGTCGGAACGATCTTCTCGATGCCGGAGATCGCGACGTGGACGTCGGGCAAGGTCGTCGTCAATGTCGCGTTGCCTTCGTTGGTCACCAGCACGACCGAGCCGGTCTCGGCGACGAAGAAATTGCCGCCCGAGATGCCCATGTCTGCGGCCAGGTAGTGCTTGCGCAGCACCTGGCGCGCCTCGAGGCAGAGCTCGTTGATCTCCATCTTCTTCGCGGTGCCGTGCACCTTGGCGAACAGGTCGGACACCTCTTCCTTGCTCTTGTGCAGCGCCGGCCCGATGATGTGCGACGGCGGCTCGTAGTCGTTGATCTGCAGGATGTATTCACCGAGGTCGGTCTCGACGACCTCCCTGCCGGCAGCCTCGATCGCGCGATCGAGCGCCGACTCTTCGCTGACCATCGACTTGGACTTGATGATCTTGCCGGCGCCGTGACGCGCGGCGATCGCCAGCACGTGCCGGTTGACATCGGCCGGCGTCTCCGCCCAGAGGACCGTCGCGCCGCGCGCAGTCGCGTTGCGTTCGAACATCTCCAGCCAGACGTCGAGGTTGTCGAGCGCGCGCTGGCGGATCGCGCGCGCGGCCTCGCGCGTTGCCTCGACGTCGTCCAGCTCGACCAGCGATTCGCGCCGCTTGGCGACGAATTTGCCCTTGATCTTCTGCAGATTGCCCTGCAGCTGGGCGTTGCCCATGTTGTCGTGCGCGCGTTCCTTGAAGTGCATCGAGGCGATCTGCATGATGAGTCCTGGTGAGGCTTTGGGCCTAGTCGCCGGCCAGCAATTCGGCGATGTGCAGTACGCGGGTGCGGCTATCACCGCGCCGGCGCAGCCGCCCCTCGATGTTGAGCATGCAGCCCAGATCGCCGAGCACGACCGCGTCGGCTCCCGAGGCCGCGATGTGCTCGCATTTGTTGTCGGCAAGCCGGGTCGCGATCTCGCCGTACTTGATCGAGAAGGTTCCGCCGAAGCCGCAGCAGGTCTCGCACTCGGTCATTTCGGCGAGCGTGACGCCGGGCATCCGGGCCAGCAGCGCGCGCGGCTGTTGCTTGACGCCCATCTCGCGCAGGCCGGCGCAACTGTCGTGATAGGTGACCGTGCCGGCGAACGTGCCGGGCACCGCGTCGAGCTTAAGCACGTTCGCCAGGAAATCGGTCAGCTCGAAAGTACGCGCCGCCAGTGCCCCGGCGCGCGCGAGCATCGGCGGATCGTCGCGAAGCAGATCCGCGTAGTGGGTCTTGATCATGCCGGTGCACGAGCCGGACGGGGCGACCAGATAGTCGCAGGATTCGAATTCACCGACGAGCTTTCGCGCCAGTGCGATCGCTCCGGCGCGATCGCCGGAGTTGTAGCCGGGCTGGCCGCAGCAGGTCTGCGTCGGCGGCACGAAGACTTCGGCGCCACCCGCTTCGAGCAGCCTGATCGCGGCGAAGCCGATCGACGGGCGCATCAGGTCGACCAGGCAGGTGACGAAGAATCCGACGCGCATCTTTGATCCGGAAGTCAGTCGAGGCTCGAGCGGGATCAGTACGACCGCGTCAGGGCGACGACGCACATGCCCAGCAGCCATTGCGGAAAGATACCCAAAAGCAGCAACGCGAGTCCGTTGATCGACAGCAAAGCCCTGGTGTCGCTTCGCGCCTCCAGCGGCGCGGTGTCGACCGGGTCGTCGAAATACATCAGCTTGACGATGCGAAGGTAATAGTAGGCGCCGATCAACGACGCCAGCACGGCGACGACGGCCAGCCAGACGAGACCTACGTCGACGGCAGCCTCGATGACGGCGAACTTGGCGTAAAAGCCGACCGTCGGCGGAATGCCGGCCAGCGAGAACATCGTCAGCAGCATCAGGAACGCATACCACGGGCTGCGCTGGTTGAGCCCCTTGAAGTCGTCCAGCTGGTCGGCTTCGAAGCCGGCGCGCGAGAGCAGCAGCACCATGCCGAAGCTGACCAGCGTGGTCATCACATAGGTGATCGTGTAGAACATCGCCGCGCTGTAGCCGTTGATGTTGGCGGCAAGAAAGCCCATCAGCATGTAGCCCATGTTGGCGATCGTCGAGTACGCCAGCATCCGCTTGATGTTGGTCTGCGAGATCGCGATGATATTGCCGGCGATCATCGACAGCAGCGAAAGGATCAGCAGCATTCCCTGCCAGTCGAAAGCCATCGCCGCGAGCGACCCGACCAGGAGCCGCGTCATGAAGCCGAACGCGGCGAGCTTCGGGGCCGCGCCGACGAACAGGGTCATCGCCGTCGGCGCGCCCTCATACACGTCGGGCAGCCACATGTGATACGGCACGGCGCCGAGCTTGAACGCGACCGCCGAGACGACGAACACCAGGCCGAAAGCCAGCATCGTCTTGTTGACGCCGCCGGCGAAAACGGTCGTGGCGACGCGCGCGACGTCGAGGGTCCCGGTCGCGCCGTAGATCATCGACATGCCATAGAGCAGCAGGCCGGAAGCGAGCGCGCCGAGGACAAAATATTTCATCGCCGCCTCGACCGCCTGGCCCGATTCCCGTTGCAGCGCAATCATCGCGTACAGCGACAATGACATCAGCTCAAGTCCGAGATACAGCAGCAGGAAGTGATTGGCCGAAATCATCACCATCATGCCGAGCAGCGCGAACATCATCAGCGCGAAGGTCTCGCCGCGGAACAGCCCGCGTGCCGTCAGGTAGCTGCGGGAGTACGCGAGCGTCAGCGCGACGGTGACGCAGCACAAGAACTTGAGAACGTCGGCCAGCGCATCGGCGACAAAGGTATTGCCGAACGTGTGTGCCGGAGACTCGTGGAATACGTACAGCGACAGCCACGCGGTCGCGACCACGCCGAGCTGCGTCAGCCAGTAGCTCCATTTGCGCCGGGTTTCGGGCAGCACCAGGTCGACCATCAGCACGACGCAGGCCGCGACCAGCAGCGTGATTTCCGGCAAGGCCGGAAGGAAGTCGAAATTTATGGGTGCGGCGGTCGTCACAATTTGCTCTTGGCGACGTGCGCCAGCAATTCGGTGACCGACGCGTGCATGACGTCGGTGAACGGCTTCGGGTAGACGCCCATGACCAGGACCACCGCGGCCAGCGTCGCCAGCAGCCAGAACTCTCGCCGCGACAGGTCCTTCAGCGCGGCGACCTGCTCGCTGACCACCGCGCCGAACCAGACCCGCTTGTACATCCAGAGCGTGTAGGCGGCGCCGAGGATCAGCGTCACTGCGGCGAGGAATCCTACCCAGAAGTTCGCCTTGACCGCGGCGAGGATCACCATGAACTCGCCGACGAATCCGCTGGTGCCGGGAAGGCCGGCGTTGGCCATCGCGAACAGCATCGCGAGCGCGGCGAATCGCGGCATCGTATTGACGACGCCGCCGTAATCGGCGATCTGTCGGCTGTGCATGCGGTCGTACAGCACGCCCACGCAGAGAAACATCGCCGCCGAAACGAACCCGTGCGAGAGCATCTGAATGAGCCCGCCCTCGACGCCGAGCTCGCTGAACAGAAAGAAGCCCAGGGTGACGAAGCCCATGTGCGCGATCGACGAATAAGCGATCAGCTTTTTCATGTCGGCCTGCACCAGCGCGACGAAGCCGATGTAGATCACCGCGATTAGCGACAGCGTGATGACGAAGTTGGCCAGGTAATGGCTGGCATCCGGCAGTATCGGCAGCACGAAGCGGACAAAGCCGTACGCGCCGACCTTGAGCGTCAGTGCCGCGAGCACGACCGAGCCGCCGGTCGGCGCCTCGACGTGCGCGTCGGGCAGCCAGGTATGCACCGGCCACATCGGAACCTTGACGGCGAACGAGAGGAAGAACGCGACGAAAAGGAGGAGCTGCGTCTTCAGCGACAGCGGCAGCTGATACCACTCGAGAATCGAAAAACTGCCGCCGCTGACCGAGTACAGATAGATGAACGCGACCAGCATCAGGAACGAACCGAGCAGCGTGTACAGAAAGAACTTGATCGCTGCGTAGACACGGTTCGGGCCGCCCCAGATGCCGATGATCAGGTACATCGGAATCAGCATCGCCTCGAAGAAAACGTAGAACAGCACGCCGTCGAGCGAGGCGAACACACCGTTGATGAGGCCCGACATGATCAGGAACGCCGCCATGTACTGGGCGACCTTCGTCTGGATGACGACCCAGCCGGCCCAGACGACCAGCACGGTAATGAAGCTGTTCAGCAGGACGAACAGCAGCGAAATGCCGTCGACGCCGAGCAGATAATTGACGTTGAAGCGCGGGATCCACTCGACCGCCTCGACGAACTGCATCTCGGCGGTGCCAAGCCTGAAATGCACGTAGAGCGGGATCGTGACGGCGAACCCGGCGACGGCGCCGACCAGCGCCAGCCATCGCGCAGCGGCGGCGTCGGCGTCGCGGTTGAGCGCGAGCACCAAGAGGCCAGCGACGATCGGAACCCAGATCGCGAGACTCAGGTAGGGCAGCATCAGACGACCCTCAGCACGACCCACCAGAACAGGGCGATGAACACGCCCAGGATCATCGCGAACGCGTACAGGTACATGTAGCCCGACTGGATCAGGCGCAGCGCAGCGGATGCCGCGCCGACCATCCGCGCGCTGCCGTTGACGAAGAATCCGTCGATCACCGAACGGTCGCCGATCTCGGAAAACAGGCTACCGGTGCGCCGGAAACCCCCGGCGAAAAACCAGTCGTTGAAACGGTCGATGTAATAGTTGTTGGCGAGCAGCGCGTACAGCGCCTCGGCCCGGGCCTGGATCTTTGCCGGCAGGTCGGGACGACGAATGTAGAGCAGCCATGCGAGCCCGATGCCCGCGACGGCGAACCAGAACGGCGCCCCGGCGAGGCCGTGCGCGATGAAATCCCCGACGCCATGCCACTCCTCGCGCAGCGTCGCCATTGCGGCGTGTTGCGGCGCGATCGCGATCGAGCTCCCGAAGAAATCGCCGAAAAGCACCGGCTCGACGTACGCCCAGCCGGCATAGATCGACGGGATCGCCAGCAGGATCAGCGGCACGGTGACCACCCAGGGGCTTTCGTGCGGCGGGCCGGCGGCATGGTCGTCGTGGCCCGGCTCCTCGTGGGCAGCGTCGGCGGGAGGCGGATGCCGGAAGCGCTCCTCGCCGTGGAACGCGAGGAACAGCATGCGAAAACTGTACAGCGCCGTCACGAACACGCCGAGCGTCAGCGCCACCCGCGCGTAGGTGTGGCCGGTCACCGTCGACAGCTGGACCGCCTCGATGATCGCGTCCTTGGAGAAAAAGCCGGCGAACGGCGGGATGCCGGCCAGTGCGAGCGACCCGATCACCGTCGTCCAGTAGGTGATCGGCATGTATTTCCTCAAGCCTCCCATCCGGCGCAGATCCTGTTCGTGATGCAGCCCGATGATCACCGAGCCCGCGGCCAGGAACAACAGCGCCTTGAAAAAGGCGTGCGTCATCAGGTGGAAGATTGCCGCCGAGTAGGCGGACACGCCCAGCGCGACGGTCATGTACCCCAGCTGGGATAGCGTCGAGTAGGCGATGACCCGCTTGATGTCGTTTTGCACGATGCCGAGAAACGCCATGAACAAGGCGGTCGTCGCGCCGATGATGGTGACGAACGACAATGCGGTCTCGGACAGCTCGAACAGCGGGCTCATCCGCGCGACCATGAAGATTCCGGCGGTCACCATCGTCGCCGCATGGATCAGCGCCGAGATCGGCGTCGGGCCTTCCATCGAGTCCGGCAGCCACACATGCAGCGGAACTTGCGCGCTTTTGCCCATCGCACCGACGAACAGGCCGATGCAGATCGCCGTCAGCACCGACCATTGCCTGTCGCCGACGAGATTCAGCGTTGTGCCTGCGGCTTGCGGCGCGGCGGCGAAGACGGTGGCGTAGTCGAGCGAGCCGAAAAACGCGACGATCAGGCCGATACCCAGCACAAAGCCGAAATCGCCGACACGGTTGGCCAGAAATGCCTTGAGGCTGGCGTAGTTCGCCGTCGGGCGCGTGTACCAGAAGCCGATCAGCAGGTACGAGACCAGGCCGACCGCCTCCCACCCGAAAAACAGCTGCAGGAAGTTGTTCGCCATCACCAGCATCAGCATGCTGAAGGTGAACAACGATATATAGGCAAAAAACCGCGTGTAGCCGGGATCGTCGGCCATGTAGCCGACCGTGTAGACGTGGACCATCAGCGACACGAACGAGACGACGGTGATCATCAGCGCCGTCAGCGGATCGATCAGGAACCCGATCGCGAACTTGATCCCGCCCGATGACATCCAGGTGTAGACGTCGCCATTGAACGAATGGCCGGCCAGCACGTCCTTCAGCACCCACGCCGACGCGACGGTCGACACGGCGACCCCGAGTATGCAGATCCAGTGCGACAGCGCCCGTCCCAACTTGGGGCCCCAGAGGCCGACCAGGACGGCACCGAGCAGCGGGGCCGACGGTATCAACAGGTAGACTTGTTGCGTCGTCATCGCTAGTGCTTGAGCGTCGCCAGATCTTCGACGTCGATCGAGCGCACCGTGCGGAACAGGAGCACCAGGATCGCCAGACCGATCGCCGACTCGGCGGCCGCCACCGTCAGGATGAAGAAGACGAATACCTGTCCCGCCGGGTCGTTGAGGTAATGCGAAAACGCGATGAAATTCAGATTGACGGCGAGCAGCATCAACTCAATCGCCATCAGCATCAGGATGACGTTGCGCCGGTTCAGGAAGATGCCGATCACGCTGATCGCGAACAGGATCGCGCCAAGGACCAGGTAATGCGTCAGCGTCGGTTGCCAGGTAAACGACAAGTCCATTACTCCCTGAAAGGCTGCGGCCGCGTCGGTCGGCCTTGCCATTGTTGCTGCTTGCCGCGGCTTTCGACGCGCTCAGCGCTCGTTCTTCTCCACCGGCATGTCGAGCACGCGCAGGCGATCCCCGCGCCGCACCTTGACCTGGGCCGCCGGATCCTGGCGCTTGCTCGTGCGCGGCGGCCGATGCGTCAGCGCGATCGCGGCGATGATCGCCACCAGCAGGATCACCGCCGCGATTTCGAACGGATAGGCGTAGTCGGTATAGAGCAGCAGCCCCAGAGCGCGGGTGTTGCTGTAACCCGCGGCCGCAGCCGCCGGCGCGGCGCCGGTCGCCGGGGCGAAGTAGCCGCCGAGCAGGACCAGGGTCATTTCGACCAGGATCAGTATGCCCACCGTCGCGCCGACCGGAATGTAGCTTTTGAATTGCTCGCGCATCTTGGCGAAGTTGACATCGAGCATCATCACGACAAAAAGGAAAAGGACCATCACCGCGCCGACGTAGACCAGCACCAGAGCGATCGCGAGGAACTCGGCCTGCAGTAGCAGCCATATTCCCGCCGCGCTGAAGAACGAAAGCACCAGCCACAGCGCCGAGTGCACCGGGTTGC
>DASYJB010000120.1:0-5044 GCA_035996965.1 Casimicrobiaceae bacterium
CGCGGTCCGGTCATGATGCGCCTGGGTGGAAGGCGGATGCCGCGGTCCTCGAGCCACATATCGGTCGACTGCGTCGCATCGACATGATCGAGTCGCCGATCGATTCGAAGATAGGCAGTGACGCGGCCCGGTCCGGATATCAACGTCGGCGGCGCGCCATCTGCGGTCAGAACGCCGCGAATCAGTACGCCCTCGGGAGTTCCTGCGCCGGCCGTGCTGAAATTGAGCAGCCAATGCATCCCGTAGACCAGATAGACATAAGCGGTGCCGCCGTCGGCGTACAGCGGCTCGACGCGCGGGGTGCGCCGTCCTCCGAAGGTGTGCGCGGCGCGGTCTCTTGGTCCTTTGTAGGCTTCCACTTCAGTGATCATTGCGGCGAGCTGTCGGCCGCGATGACGCCGCACGATGAACTTGCCCAGGAGGTCGCGGGAGACGCGCAGCGTCGGCAGGTTGAAGCTGGCGCGAGTCAGCCGTGTTCGCGTGGCGACGGCCATCGTCTGCTTCAGTGCAGCATCGCGAGCATCGCCTTGATCAGCGCGGGATCGTCCCACGGCAGGTCGGACGCGTATTCGTGCAACCAGCGGCTGCGCGGATCGCGCAGCCATTCGCGCGGGAAGATGGCCACACTCGGCCCGAACTCCGACGGCGGCTCGGTGCGCGGCGCGGGAGGGAGCCCGCGCAGGTGGCGGGCCATCGCGGCGGCCAGGTCGGCGCCGACGCGCTCGCCCATGTGCATGTGCGTGACGATCCTGCGATTGAGCTCGAGCAGATACGCCCGGCCGTCCTGGTCGAGGACGAACTGGACGTTGCAAAAGCCACTGATGCCGAAGGCTTCGCACAGGGTCTCGGTGTAGGCCGCGGTTTCCGCAGAGCGCACGAAGCGCAATACCGACGTCTGGCCCTTGTACGCCAGCGTCGCCACCTGGCGTTCCCAGGCGAATCGCGCCAAAGGCATGCCTTGCCAGGCCGCGATCGCCTGCGAATGATAAGCGCCGCGGATGAACGATTGCACCAGCAACTGCCGCGGATGGCGCTGTCCGAGATCGAGCTGGTCGGGGCTCAACAACGACTGGCACTGTCTGACCAGATCGTCGGCATCGGTGACCAGGGCGACGCCTTCACCGGCGAAACCGAAGCGCCGCTTGAGAACCAGCGGGTACCCGAGCGTTGCGGCACACGCGATCGCCTCGTCGATGCCGTCCGCCAGCGCATACGGCGGCATGCGGATCCCCAGCGCCTCGGCTGCCGGCGGCAGGAGGATCTTGTCGATGCTGCTTTGAAAGAACGCCGGATCGCCCAGCGAAGTCCGGATAAGCACATCGAGGCGCAAGCGCGTGGCCGCGGGCAGATCGGGCGGCGGGTCGAGCACCAGCGCAAACAGCAAGCGGACCGCCATTTCGTCGCAGGGCACGAGCAGGCGGGGCGCGGTGTCATCGATGGCCTTGAGCAACGACTGCAGCCATTCCATCGGGATCGCATTGCCGGCGAGGACGTGGCGTTTCGCGACGTAGCGCGATTTGGCCGCCAGCGAATCCGCCGGCGCCAGCAGCGACACTTCGCACCCGCCCTTGGCCAGAGCGCGTGCCATTCGCGCCGGGCCGAGCCATTGCGATGCCGTCGAAACCATCAGCAGCGGTTCGCTCATGTCGTCGCGCCGCCTGCACGCATGCCGTCATGCATGGACATTATCGGCTCGGCAATCCGGCGTCGCGAATCACCGTCGCCCAGTGTTGGCGGTCGGCCTTGATGTCGGCGGCGAATTCCTCCGGCGTGCCGCTCAGCGGTTCCATGCCCATGGTGGCCAACTGCGCGCGCATGTCCTCCATCGCGACTATCCGCGCGAGCTCGCCATGCAGCCGCATGACGATTTCGCGCGGCGTGCCGGGAGGCGCCAGCACGCCGTGCCAGGTCGCCACGTCGAATCCGGGAAACCCCGATTCCGCAACCGTGGGAATGTCGGGAAACGCCGCGGTGCGATGCAAGCCGGTCACCGCCAGCGCGCGAAGCTGCCCGGCGCGGATCAGCGTGGCGACCGTCGCCAGATGGGTGAAGATCAGCGGCACTTCGCCGGCCAGCACGTCCTTGACCGCGGACGCCGTCCCGGCGTAGGGAATTTGCAGCAGCCTGATTCCCGCGCGTTGGCTCAGCAGCGCAGCCGCCATGTGCGAGGTCGAGCCGACGCCGCTGCTCGCGTACGCGAGCGAATCCGGCTTGCGCCGCGCGCGCTCGATGGTGTCGACCAGCGATTTGACCTCCAGTCGCGGTGTCGCGGCGATGACGATCGCCAGACTCGCGAGCTTGATCACCGGAACAAGCGCGGAATCGTCGGCGGCCTGCGCGCCCGGGACGATCGCGTTGGTGCCATTGTTCCCCAGCAAAATCGTGTAGCCGTCCGGCGCTGCCTTGCCCATATGGTCCAGCGCGATGCGTCCCGCCGCGCCGGGGCGGCTTTCGACGATGACCGGCTGCGCCAGCGCATCGCTCAGGCGCGCGCCGATCAGCCGCGCGAGAATATCGCTGGTGCCACCGACGGTATTGGGGATGATGAAGCGGATCGGGCGGACCGGATAGTCGCCCGTGTTCTGGGCAAACGCCGGCGCAGCGCTGGCGCCCGCAAGCAAGACCGCCAGATCGCGGATGAATCGCCGGCGCGAACGTGTACGCGGCGAGGTAGCTCGTGGCGGGACGATCAACATCGGATCACGGCTCCGGGCGAGCCGAACGGGGAACGACGCCACGCCTGCGCCGGCGCTAGCGCATATTGCCGGTGTGGCCGAGCGAATAGCGGCCCGGCTGCGGCCACACGGTCAACCCGTGCGGTTCGCGTCCGACCGGTATGCTTGTGACATCACCGGTTGTGGTGTCGATCGCATAGACGACGTTGTCGTAGCGTCCCGCAAGCCAGAGCCGTTTGCCGTCGGCGCTGACGTTGCCCATGTCGGGGCTGCCGCCTCCCGGAATCGGCCAGTTTGCCTCGACCTTGCGCGTGCCGAAATCGACGACCGAAACGCTGCCCTTGCCGTGCGGCGGCCCGTGGATCTTGTTCGACCCGCGATTGGCGACGTAGAGTTTCTTGCCGTCGCGACTCGGATAAAGCCCATGCGTCCCGATGCCCGTCGCGATGAAATCGATTTGCCGGAACGTGGCGCCGTCGACGACGAAGACGCCGTCGGCCTCCATGTCGGCGATATAGAATAGCTTGCCATCGGGCGAGACGCGGATATCCTGCGGCATGCTGCCGTACGTCGTGCACAGGTTGGGGTCGATGCCGGTCCGGATGTTGAAGGCGATTTTCTTCGATGCGGGTTTGGACAGCTTCAGGTAGCCGAGCACCTTGCGCGCGACCAGGTCGATCTTCACCAGGCTGCCCTGGAATTCGCAGGTGAATATCGCGTAGCGGCCGTCGATCGAGAAATCGGCGTGGTTGATGCCGTCGCATTGCGGCGTCGCGAGCGACTGCTGCATCTGCATCGAATGCGCATCGCGGAAATCGAGACGCTTGCGCGCCTCGGCGACGATGATCGCCGAGCGTCCATCCGGCGTGAAATACATGTTGTACGGATCGTCGACGACGACGGCTTTGCCGGGCTTGCCGGTGACGGGATCGATCGGCGTCAGGCTGCCATCGGTACGTCCCTCGGCGTTGTTGGCGACCCACAGGGTCTTCAGATCCCACGACGGGACGATATGCTGCGGATTGACGCCGACCTTAAAGCGATCGACGACTTTCATCGTCGCCGGATCGATCACATAAACATCGTTCGACTGGACGTTGGGGACGTAGACGCGTGGTAGCGCGCCGTCGACCGCCGCGCTGAGCTTGCCGGCGCCGGCTTCGCTGTAGAGGTCGCGCGAATCGGGCACCGGCGGCATGCCGGGCACCGTCACGACGGCGTCGGCGGGGGGAGAGGGCGGCGCATTGCCGGCGCCGAACGACAGCGCGGCGGCGGCCAGGCAAAGCATTGCGACAAAGGTGCGGCGTGGAGAACCGTGCTGCATCGAGCATCCTGTGATCGGCGATGGGCGAATTATCGCCGAAATCCTCTGCCGCGCCGTCACTGGCGTCTGGTCGCCTTGCGGATGGCCTCCACGGTTTGCGCAGTGATGATATCGACACCGAGCTGGCCAAGCTCCGCGGTAGCGCGGCGTGGATCGCCGTAGACGCCTTGCGCGACGCTCGGCTTGCCGGCCGAAGCCAACCGGTCGGTCCGCACCAGATTGGGTGCGAGTGCCAAGGTCAGTGCGGTGTCCGCCAGGCCGGCATGCGATCCGATTTCCTCATCGCTGTAGCCGCGGCGCTTGAGCATCTGAATGTACGCCGTCTGCGTCGCGCGGTAATACTCTTCGATCGCGTGCACACGCGTGTCTTGCCCCTGCCATTCGCGATTGAGTCGGGTCGCGACCGCGCTCTCGCTTTTTTGGTAGCCGCCGTGATCGCCGAGAAAGACGATGTCGCGGAAGCCGGCCCGCCGGAAGCTCCGCGCCGCGTATTCCAGCGTCTTTTCGAACGTCGCATCGGGAACGGTGATCGTTCCCGGGAATCGCATATGCTGCGTCGGGGGATCGACCTGGCCCTCGGGGACATAGGAGATCACCGGCGCCACCAGCGCATTGCCGAGAACCCGCGCGATCTTTTCCGCCAGCGCCTTCGCCCGGACGTTGTGCTTGCCCAGCGCCATCCATGGGCCGTTCTGTTCGGTGGCGCCGATCGGTACGATGATCGTCGTCTTGCCGGCAGCGATGCCGTCGCGGAGCTCGGTCCAGGTCAGATCGTCGATGAAGACGCTGCTCGGGGGCGCTTGGGCGATCGCACCGGCGGTGGCGAGCGCGCAGGCACACAGCGCGATGCGGAAGAGGGCGGCGATCATCGGCGCATCTTAGGGGATCCGCCGGGTGCGAGCCAAGCTTCGCGCCGGAGTTCACGGTCTGGAGAACCGATGCGATCTGCTATAATTTCAGCCCAAGCGCCCGTAGCTCAGTTGGATTAGAGTACCTGGCTACGAACCAGGGGGTCGTGGGTTCGAATCCTGCCGGGCGCGCCAGA